>NZ_CP136925.1:300000-545000 GCF_037126245.1 Mangrovimonas cancribranchiae | reverse complement strand
CTTCTTCGCCTCTGAGAGCCTAGGCATCCCCCATACGCCCTTATTTAGCTTATTGTACTTTTTGTCTTTTTAATGAGTTTATATTTAATATAAATATTATATCAAATCGTTAATTATTGCTCGTTACAATAATTTCCCAACAATCAAAATTTAATTTGATTATCGTTTCATGTATCTTTTCCAATATGTCAATGAACTTTACAATTAATAATTATTAATTATTAATTTCTTGTGGAGAATATCGGAGTCGAACCGATGACCTCCTGCGTGCAAGGCAGGCGCTCTAGCCAGCTGAGCTAATCCCCCCAATTTTTAAGTCAGCAGTATCAGTATTCAGTAATCAGTTACTGCGTACCGTAAACTGTGTACTGTAAACTGGTGCTCAACCTCTAAAATTTCCATTTAGTAGTCTCAGGCAGACTCGAACTGCCGACCTCTACATTATCAGTGTAGCGCTCTAACCAGCTGAGCTATGAGACTGTGCTATATAGATCTTTAAATTAACAGCAAGAGAACTAACCAAGTTTTAACCTCTTGTTTATTCAAGTCGTCTTTCTCTAGAAAGGAGGTGTTCCAGCCGCACCTTCCGGTACGGCTACCTTGTTACGACTTAGCCCTAGTTACCGATTTTACCCTAGGCCGCTCCTTGCGGTGACGGACTTCAGGCACTCCCAGCTTCCATGGCTTGACGGGCGGTGTGTACAAGGCCCGGGAACGTATTCACCGGATCATGGCTGATATCCGATTACTAGCGATTCCAGCTTCACGGGGTCGAGTTGCAGACCCCGATCCGAACTGAGACAGGTTTTGTGGATTCGCTCCTGCTTGCGCAGTGGCTGCCCTCTGTACCTGCCATTGTAGCACGTGTGTAGCCCAGGACGTAAGGGCCGTGATGATTTGACGTCATCCCCACCTTCCTCACGGTTTGCACCGGCAGTCTGGCTAGAGTTCCCGACATGACTCGCTGGCAACTAACCACAGGGGTTGCGCTCGTTATAGGACTTAACCTGACACCTCACGGCACGAGCTGACGACAACCATGCAGCACCTTGTAAGTAGTCCGAAGAAATAGCTATCTCTAACTAATGCAACTTACATTTAAGCCCTGGTAAGGTTCCTCGCGTATCATCGAATTAAACCACATGCTCCACCGCTTGTGCGGGCCCCCGTCAATTCCTTTGAGTTTCATTCTTGCGAACGTACTCCCCAGGTGGGTCACTTATCACTTTCGCTTGGCCGCTCAAACCGAAGTTCGAACAGCTAGTGACCATCGTTTACGGCGTGGACTACCAGGGTATCTAATCCTGTTCGCTCCCCACGCTTTCGTCCATCAGTGTCAGTGCATTGTTAGTAATCTGCCTTCGCAATCGGTATTCTATGTAATATCTATGCATTTCACCGCTACACTACATATTCTAACTACTTCACAATGACTCAAGATAACCAGTATCAAAGGCAATTCTACAGTTAAGCTGCAGGATTTCACCTCTGACTTAATTATCCACCTACGGACCCTTTAAACCCAATGATTCCGGATAACGCTTGGATCCTCCGTATTACCGCGGCTGCTGGCACGGAGTTAGCCGATCCTTATTCTTACAGTACCGTCAGCCCTCTACACGTAAAGGGGTTTCTTCCTGTATAAAAGCAGTTTACAACCCATAGGGCAGTCTTCCTGCACGCGGCATGGCTGGATCAGGCTTTCGCCCATTGTCCAATATTCCTCACTGCTGCCTCCCGTAGGAGTCTGGTCCGTGTCTCAGTACCAGTGTGGGGGATCCCCCTCTCAGGGCCCCTATCTATCGTCGCCTAGGTGCGCCGTTACCGCACCTACTAGCTAATAGAACGCATGCCCATCTTTTACCGCCGGAACTTTAATATAAATAAGATGCCTTATCTATATGTTATGGGATATTAATCCAAATTTCTCTGGGCTATCTCCCCGTAAAAGGTAAGTTGCATACGCGTTACGCACCCGTGCGCCGGTCGTCAGCAGAAAAGCAAGCTCTTCCCTGTTACCCCTCGACTTGCATGTGTTAGGCCTGCCGCTAGCGTTCATCCTGAGCCAGGATCAAACTCTTCATCGTTAAATCTTAAATAATTTTAACAACTTTGAATAAGTATTCTAAAAGGACTCAAAATGGTTTGTTCTCTCGTTGTTGAAATAATCCGTTTCCAAACTATTTCTTACGCTGTCAATTCAATATTTTAATGAACGTTTTTTCTTTTCTTTATCGCCTTGTTTCGCAAAGCGGGTGCAAATATACAACCCTTTTTTAATTTACAAAAACTTTTTGAAGTTTTTTTTTAATTTTTTTTCGTGCCGTATATTTTTTAAAGAACGTCTCGTTTTTTAACCACTACTAGTGGCGTTTTCGAGGGTGCAAATATACAACCTTCCTTCTCTTCTAAACAAATTTTTTTCGACCTTTTTTTGAAGTTTTTTTTTAATTAAAATCTACCAGCTTAAAAAACAAGACATTAAAAGTAAATCTTTTTTTATTACCACACAAATTATTTTGTTTTTTGATGTTTGATGTGGAAGCAGACCGCAAATAAAGCATCCTGAACTAGTATACATATATAGTATAACTACTGCTCTACCCTTTTGTACTTTTTATATATTATAGTAGATTATACTTATGGTATATTATAATTAAACACTAAATGCGTTAGGGATGGAAGTGGCATCCTTTTTTGTTTCTCGACTTTGTTAGTTATAACAAAAAAGATATAGCGAACAGCCCGACCCGATCTTTGAGAAGGGGAACGCCCATATTGAATGATGAGTTATGATTATTGTATTGGTATTTACGAATCTTGTATGAAACTTATCTTTATATATATTATAGAAAGAAGTTCCAGACGATACCAAACCTAACTACAAAGTCTCTGTAAGGATGGTTTGGAGCAGAATAAAAATCGTATCCTGTCCATGCTGAATTAAAATGCTCTGCTTTTAAAAAAATTCTTGCTTGTTGCACTTTAGCATTTATAAAGAAGTCTAATCTGGGGAAATCGCCATATTCTCGATCGTTTTGCACATAAAACTCGGCTAAAAGTGGATCGTAGGCATTCATGTTATAACTGGTAAAATATCTAAGGGTTACTCCTGTTTGCAAAAACAAGGCGCGTTTAAAAAAGTGATTGGAATAGTATAAAGTGTTTCTTGTTACTAGCTCTGGCACATTAAAAACTTGGTTATCATCTTTAACGTTTTGATAGGTCATTGTATTCATTAAAGAAAACTTGCCTAGCGTAAACTCTTTTTCTAAATTAACTTTTAAGTAATTTACAGACGCATCGTTTTGAAAAGGTTTGACTAAACCTAAGCTTTCATCTTTTTTAAAATATAGATAATCGTTTATTGTAATTAAATCGACTGAGACATTAGCTATTTTGTTAGACTGTAATGCAAAGGTTAGTTGTTGGGTTTCTGTGTTATTAAAGTTTGATTGCCAATTATAGTTTTCGTAAACACTTTGGTATAATTGATAATTATAATTTGGTGCTTTAGAGCTATGGGTAATCATTGCCGACAACCCGATATCTTTGGTTACATTATATGAAGCTTTTCCGCTTATATAATTACCATCGAAATCGCCTGAGATATTTAACCCAAAGTTTCCTTCTACATTAAAAGCCCCAATTGTATTTTTGTATGTACCTCCTAATGATACAACATCGCCTTTTAAACGGTTGCTTATATATTGGTTGCTTATAAAGGTTACTTTATCGTAGCCATAATTGTAATTATTATGGGCAACATTAAAGGTGGCTTCTCCTAATGTTTTGTTTTCATATTTAGCATAAACTTGATTGTAAAAATTCTCAAGTGTCACCCGATCTCTTAAATTGGTGCCTTGAAAGGCTTCGCCAAAGTAATCGTTCTGCCTTGTTTGATTGTATTCGTAATATTTATCTTCAAAAGAAATAATATGCCCTAAAGCTAATTGGTTACTAGATGTGGAGTCTTTTTGAATTAGTTTAAAACTATGATCTAAATGAAAGCGTTTTCCTTTTAATATATTCTCGGCATCTTCAAAATTCACTTCTAAAACAGCACGATCTTTAAACTCGGGATCTCCAGATTCGAAATAAGGCACATTGCTATCGGTTATCCCTCCGTTTTCGTTATTTAATAAGTCCTGCATTACAATATGTGCATTGGCAACGTATCTGTTATTTTTAGTATTGTAACTAGTGGTAAATCTAAAATTCCCTGTACTTGTAAGTATGTTTTGATATTTCCCTAAGGACCTAACTCCTTTATAAGCTATGGACATATTTAATTGCTCAGATGTATTTACGGTAAAAAATGCATCTAATTGTTGTCCTTGTTCGAAAGCTGTTTTAAAATAAAGTTCGGTAAGTGGCGTTGGCACACGATAATAATTAATATCGTCTATTTCCATATAATTAAAATGACGTGCTCTTGCTCCAAATAGTGGCATTAAATTAGTATCATTAAAATGATATACTAAGGTGTTGTAGGACTGTCCAACATTGGAAAAAGGCAATAGACCATAATTATCTTTTCGTAGGTAATTAAATTTATACTCTTTTAAAATGGTTAATGTGGTATCTACTATTGTGGTATCTCTCTCTTTAGATATTATGAGATAGTCCTCGATTTTGGCATCTTCATTTTTTATATTTTCATTACTCGTACTTTTAGTAGAGTACTGATTGTTTTCACCCAATCTATTATTCCCTGTAGCATCTTTATCTTTAGAAAGGATAGGTCTGTTTTGAGAATATCCTAAATGAACTACCGATATTAAAAAAACTGCCAAAAAAAGCTTCTTCATAATTATTTTTTAGACCTTGCAAATTTATATACATATATTATAATAACGATACCTTATTAAGATTTATTTAAATGCTTAAGCTCAAATATTCAGACTTTAAACTAGAATGCGGTACAGATGAAGCTGGTAGAGGCTGTCTTTCGGGCCCCGTTACGGCTGCTGCAGTTATTTTACCAGACAACTTTAAGCATAAAGTACTAAACGACTCTAAACAACTTTCTGAATCTAAACGCTATGAACTTAGAACTTATATAGAAACTCATGCACTCACTTACGCTGTAGCACATGTTTTTCCTAAAGAAATAGATAAGATTAATATTTTAAATGCGTCTATCTTGGCTATGCATAAAGCTATTTCTAATTTAAAAGAAACGGCAGAATACATTATCGTTGATGGCAATAAATTTAAACCTTTTAACGACATTCCTTACGAGACCATTATTAAAGGAGATGGAAAATACTTATCTATAGCTGCGGCTTCTATTCTTGCCAAAACGTATCGCGACGACTATATGGCTAAAATACACGACGAATTCCCACAGTATAACTGGAAAAAAAACAAAGGTTACCCAACAAAAGAACACAGACAGGCTATAAAAGACCATGGCATTACTCAATATCATAGAAAATCTTTTAGACTATTACCTGAACAATTAAAATTAGAGTTATAACTTTTATATTTGCAAAAAATCCTTCATTACATGAAATCAGTTTTTCATCTATTACTATGTATATGTTTATTAACCGCTTGTACTTCTAAGAAAGAAAAGAAGGATCTGTATAGCTATATTCCAGAAGAAGCCTCTATTGTTATAAAAAGTAATGGCTTACAAAACTTGTTTAGTAACCTTGAAAACAATCATTTTTTACAACAACTAAACAAGACGCCTCTTTTTAACGAGCTTGCAAACAAAACATCTCTCCTAAACCACTTAAACAATCAAGGTGAAACTATTATTTCGTTTTCTGAAGACAATAATAATACATTGCAATATGCGGTATTAACCAAGTTTAATGATAGCATTTTTAAACTAGACGCTATTCCTAACCATAGTATTGAAACCATAACAACTAAAAATCAAACCTTAAAAAAAGCAACTATAGACAAACAAGTACTTTACACCACTATTAAAGACAGTATTTTTATAGGTGCAACAACACAAGAACTATTACTTTCTTCAATTAAAGGACATTCTAACAACAATAAAACGTTACTTAAAACAGCCACCAATAACAGCCAACTTTCTGTTTTTATAGATGAAAATAAAACCCAATTTTTTTCAGATTTTTTCGTTGAAGATACTTTAAAATATAAGTTTACCGAATTTTCTTTAATAGATATTAACTTAGAACAAGACGAACTTTTATTTAATGGTATTACCAAAGCTACCGACTCTACAAAAAGTTTAATATCTGTTTTTAACGGTACAACACCGCAAAAAAACGACTTATATAAAGTAACGCCATCCAACAGCGATGGTTTTTTAAGCATAACTTTTAACGACTTTACTACCTTTCATAAAAACTTAACTCATTATCAAACCCCAGACACGCTTAATTTAGACAAAACCCTATTTGGAAGCATTACAGAAATTGGTATTATTTTTCAAGGTAGCAAACAAGCTCTTGTTTTAAACTCTTTAGATGAAACCACAACATCACAAGCCATTTCATTAAACAAACAACATATTGAAACCTATAGAAGTATCGATATTTTAAGTTTTAATGAACCTAAATTATTTAAAAACACATTTTACCCTTTTATTAACTATACTAAAGCAAACAAATATATTGTACTAGACAACTTTTTTGTGTTTAGTGATGATATTGAAGTATTACAAAACATAATTGCCAACTATCAAAACAACACCACATTAAGCGACAAAAGCTACTTTAAAAACATTACAGAAAAACTAAGCGATGAAAGCTCTCTTTTAATCTCGGCAAACACCACACACTTAAATCGTATTTTAAAACGAAGTTTATCTGAAAAAGCTATCATTAAAAACGATGACTACAAATGGGCCACAGTCCAGTTTATTAACGACAATAACTTTGCACATATTCATGGTATTATTAAAAAGAATAAAGTAAAAGCTGCCGAAGCTTCGGTTACCGAAGAGTTTAATATAAAACTAAACGAACGCTTACTTAACACCCCGCAATTTGTAAAAAACCACGTCACCAAAGAAAAAGAAATTGTTGTTCAAGACATAAAAAACAATTTATACTTAATTTCTAATAAGGGAAAAATTCTTTGGAAAAAACAACTTCCTGGAGCTATTTTAGGTAAAATTAACCAAATAGACATGTATAAAAATGGCCGTTTGCAACTAACTTTTGCAACCGCCAATAAAGTTCATGTTATTGATAGAAATGGAAATGATGTAAAACCATTTCCTATAAAGTTTAACGACCAAATCACTCAACCACTTTCGGTTTTCGATTACGATAACAACAAAAAGTACCGCTTACTTATTACTCAAGACAAGGACATTTTTATGATAGACGCCAAAGGAAAAACAGTAAAAGGCTTCACATTTAAATCGGCAAATAGCGCTATCGTCCATCAGCCACAGCACATAAGAATAGGACGAAAAGACTACATCATATTAAAAACAAACGATAAATTATACATTTTAGACAGAACAGGAAAAACTAGAATAACACCAAAAAAACAATATAATTATTCTAATCAAGCTGTTTACGAATATCAAAACAACTTTGCTACAACCACCAAAAATGGTATTCTTGTTACCATAGACCAAAAAGGAAATACCGCATCTCGAGACTTAAACCTTACCGATAGACACTATTTAACCACAACCATTAAAACACTTGTAGCGCAATCTGAAAACCGTTTAACCATTAAAAACAAAACTCTTGAAATGGATTACGGCAACTATACGGCACCAGAAATTTTCTATTTATACGATAAAATTTACGTGGCCATTACCGATTTACAAACAAATAAAATTCACCTATTTGACAGTAATGCAAAATCTATAGACAACTTCCCTGTTTACGGCGCTTCTAAAATAGAGCTCGATAATATAGATAAGGACAGAAACCTAGAATTTGTAACCAAAGGCAGCGATAATTCTATTTTAATCTATCAAATAAACTAGACTAAAAAAACTGTAAATTAAACGCTTGCAACTTACACAATATTTAACACCAACTATACAACGCTTCGCACCAACTATACATTAACAATTTTATCAAGGTAGTATTTGGCTATATTCACGCTTTATTAATTAAAAACCAAATACTTATGAAACCATTTATGTTAAACCTTAAACAAATTGCATTAGCTTTATTAGTTATTTTTAGTGTTTCCTGTTCACCAGAAGACGGTGAAGATGGTGCTCAAGGGCCAGCTGGAGAAGACGGTAATGCTAACGTTATTGTAAAAACTATTGAAGCAGACCCTGGTCGTCCTTATTTAGATTGGACAGCAGGGTCGTATCTTGGTGCCCAAGCAAACATCTATGAAATTAATGATACAGATATTACTCAAGATGTATTAGACAATAGCCTAATTCTAGTACATTTTCAACTATTTGAAGAAGCCACTTGGTACCCTATGACCTTTAATTGGCTTGAAAGTGATGGAGGAGATCAATTAATAACTTTTGATTACACTCTAAATTTACTAACTATTTATTCAGCACAAACTAGTGGTACTCTTGGAGCTTCAGTTAGCAAAGTGAAATATTTTATTATTGATAGTTCTAATAGCTCTACCAATAGAACACAATCTATCGATTATACAAAAATGAGTCACGAAGAATTAATAAACCATTTTGAATTAGAAGACTAATTATCAATTAGTCTTAAATAAAAAAAGCCGAAGCTAGAACCTTCGGCTTTTTTTTTACACCCTTTTTACAAGGAAATGATTAGTATTGTACTCTAATTTTTATGTTATGATTTCAAGAAAAAATGCCGCAATTGCAAAATGTATTTTGCATAAAGTAGGTAATAAATTTAACCATACCAGAAATGCGTTTTCCGAAAACCTTATTCATTTTGATGATGATAGTTACGATCTCATGCTACCATTTCTATTAAAACCTTTTGTTAGCGAAGTGCAAAGCTACCGTTTTAGTCATCATGCCAACATTAGTTTAAACGAAATAAACACCTATAGCACTGCTATTTTTTCAGATGAAGACACCTTTATAGATACTTCAAAACACATTGTAGAGCATTTATTCGAGCAGTCTAATTCTGCCCAAATAAAAACAGGCGATGTGCTTATCGTACTTTTTGAAGGTATTGAATTTAACGAGATAACCACCAATGCCCTTGGCATTTTTAAAATTGAAAATAAGGTCAATTTTTTTCAAACCTATTTAGAAAATAATAGTTACGATATTGTCGTACAAAAAGGAATTAGCAGTAAAAAGGTAGATAAAGGCTGTCTTATTTTAAATCAAAGTGATGGTGAAGGCCATATTGTATTAAGTGCCGACAATAATAATTATGATGCCCAATACTGGACCAAACACTTTTTAAACGTTAAATATGCTGACGATGCCAACCAACACACCCAACAGTATATCGAGTTATGTAGAGATTTTTCTGAAGAAGTACTAAAAACATCCTACGGCAACCAAGAACAAAACACCTTCCTTGCAAAAACCATCGACTATTTTAAAGAACACGAAAGTGTTAATGTAGAAGAGTTTAAAGACGATATTTTTGAAGAAGACAAACACAAAACCCTTTTTGATGACTACAAAAAAAGCTTTGAAACCGAGCTTGATGTTGTTATTCGCAACCACTTTGACGTGGCTGAAAACGTGGTAAAAAAAGCTAAACGCAAATTAAAAACCGATATTAAGCTCGACACCAACATTCAAATAAAACTGGATATTGATGCACCAGACGCTTCCAGCGAATATCTAGAACGCGGTTACGACGATGAGAAAAAAATGCATTACTACAAAGTGTATTTTAACGAAGAAGGCTAAAAAAAAGCACTCAATTTTGAGTGCTTTTTTTTATTTAGCAAATCAAAATATTATTCGACTATAAACTTTTTTGCTTTCTGTAAACCATCTATTTTAACCATTAAAATATAATTTCCGGAGGCTAAATTAGAAATATTTAATGCAACATTATTGTTACTAATGCGTTGTTGAGACTGTATCACTTCTCTACCTTGTAAATCGTATATTGTTATCTCTAATAACTTACTTTCAACTTGTAATTGCTCTGGAAAAGCAATATTAATATCGGTACTTGTAGGATTAGGATAAAGTGTAAATAAGTTAGTTTCCAAACTCAATTCCTCAACATTCAATTGTTGCGCATCCAAATAATCTGGAACACCATTATTGTTTAAGTCATCATCTGTTGGGTCTCCATTTTCATTATAATCTTCATCGATGGATAAGATCCCATCACCATCATCATCAAAATCTAAATGATTTGGAATTCCATCGTTATCTGTGTCTAAAAATGTAGGAGATGAAGTGCTATTTTCGATCGTTCTTCCATCACCAAAAACCAATTCTATATTAGTTAACACATTGTCACCGTCATCATCATCATCTAAGTAATTGGGAATTCCATCGCCATCAGTATCATCATTAGCTAAATTACCATCATTATTTACGTCTTCCATATCACTTGGCATGCCATCGGTATCTGCATCAGCCGTACAATCTATAGCAGACAATGTTAATTGAAATGTTTCTTCAGCTATTCCAGGATTTATCACTATTGTATAATCGATTGGAGTTGTAGTTAATGCTACGCTTCCAGATACAACGACTTCATTCTCATTTAAAATAGTTATAGAATTTTCATCGGGAGATAAATTAAATAGTTCTAATATGTTCGCTTTGTAAGGGTCTAAATCAAACTGCTCTACACCATTATTATCCACATCGCAAATAACAACATCAAAATTTGAAGCAGGTGTAAAACGCCATGCTTCAGAACTTGTTTCCCAAGCTCCTGTATTTCTTCCTGTTGGTGTAATTGCAACAATATCTCCCCCTATAGATTTTTGTAACCCTATTACCGCATTACCGCCATTCCAGTCACAAAGTGGTTTATCATAAATAAAGACTTCTATAATTCCAGTAGTTTCGTGTAATACAACATGAGAACTTGACAATAATTCTGTACATGAAAACTGTGGTATACTATCATAAACCACGTAGAATTTTCTGTGGGGCGCTTCACCAGAAACCCCTGTAAACACTACTCCGTTATCTACCCCTGGAGCCATATTATATATATCATGAAACGGCCCAAAAATATTCATTTGGGCTAAATTATGATTACTATCACTTACTGGTAAGGTGTCACTAAAAGCCCACGGACAATATCCATTTGCTAAACTAGTATCAAAACTTATGGAACCATTAGAACTAATAACTAGCTGAGAAAAAAAGTCTTCGTAAAAAAAGCCTTGATAGTAAGAACTAAAACTAAAGTCAAAGGGAATATTAATTACATCAGAATAGACATCATCTTGATTAAAAGTAACTTCTGCATCGCCTTGAAAAGACTGATAAGGAATAGATTCTACCGTGTAAAAAAGGGTGTTTTGGCCAATACTAAGATTGAAAAAACATAAGGTAAAAAGTAATACGTAACATTGTTTCATAGATAAATTCAATTGGTTAAAATGTTAAATATAAAACAATTGAATGTATCTCTACGATATCTAAACGTTATTTTTTAACACAAATTCCGCTTCAAACAATGCTTTAAAATGCTTGAGAAGTTTCTCTTTTACCTCGTTTACATTAACCTCTTTTTGTCCTAACTCTACATTTAAGGAGGTTACCGCTTTTCCACGAATGCCACAAGGAATCATATTATCAAAATAACCTAAATCGGCATTCACATTTAGCGCAAACCCATGCATGGTTACCCAACGACTGGCACGAACGCCCATAGCACAAATTTTTCTAGCAAATGGTGTTCCTACATCCAACCAAACACCAGTTTCGCCTTTACTACGTTCGGCTTTTAAACCATACTCGGCAAGGGTGAGAATAATAACTTCTTCTAAAAAGCGTAAGTATTTATGAATATCGGTAAAAAAATTATCCAAATCTAAAATTGGGTACCCAACAATTTGTCCTGGACCATGATAGGTAATATCGCCACCACGATTTACCTTATAAAAAGTCGCGCCCTTTTCGGCTAACTGCTTTTCATCTATCAATAAGTTAGACATATCGCCACTTTTCCCTAAGGTATATACATGTGGATGTTCGACAAATAAAAAGTAATTGGGTGTTTTTAAGTTAAGAGCTTCTCTTCTATTTCTAATTTTTAAATCTAAAATAGACTTAAAAAGAGATTCCTGATAGTCCCAAGTCTCTTTATAATCTTTCTTCCCTAATTCCTGTAACTCTATTTGTTTATTCATAGCGCACAAAAATACGGAAAAATAATGGGTTACGATTTAGGATTATTTAAAATTACTAATGCTGCAATAACTCCAGGAACCCAGCCACAAAGCCAAAGCAAAAATACAATTAAAATAGAACCGCAACCTTTATCTAAAACAGCTAACGGCGGACATAAAATAGAAAGTAAGACTCTCCAAAAACTCATACGATGATTATTTTAAATGATTGATGTATGTATAGGACGCATTTACAGTAATCTTGTTACAACTTGGTTTAAAAAACTATTCTTAAAAATATGAGAAAACACCCTTTTCACCTAATACTAAATTCCTACCATAAGGTATATGCTATTTTTTTGAAATAATGTAATTTTGCACACGCTTACCACAAATGGTAAAATTCAAAATACAATTAGCATGCAACTTTCAGAACAAGAAGTAGTAAGAAGAGAAAAATTAAACAAATTAAGAGCATTAGGAATAAATCCTTACCCTGCCGATTTATACCCTGTAAAAGACACCTCGAAAAGCATTAAACAACACTTCGAAGATGGTAAAAAAGTAGTCATTGCAGGACGATTAATGTCGCGCCGTATTCAAGGTAAGGCCTCTTTTGCCGAGTTACAAGATAGCAAAGGACGTGTACAAGTATACTTTAATAGAGATGAAATTTGCACTGGCGATGATAAAAGTAAATACAACGATGTTTATAAAAAACTCCTTGATATAGGTGATTTTATTGGCATAGAAGGTGAATTGTTTACAACCCAAGTAGGCGAGAAAACAGTTATGGTAAAAGATTTTTCGTTATTAAGTAAATCTTTAAAACCATTACCATTACCAAAAGTAGATGCCGAAGGCAACATTCATGATAAATTTGACGATCCAGAACAACGCTATAGACAACGCTATGCCGATTTAGTTGTAAACCCCAACGTAAAAGATGTTTTTGTAAAACGCACAAAACTCTTTAACGCCATGCGTGAGTTTTTTAACAACTCTGGTTATTTTGAAGTAGAAACACCTATCCTACAATCTATTCCTGGTGGTGCTGCAGCAAGACCATTTGTAACACATCACAACTCTCTAGATATTCCTTTATATATGAGAATTGCCAACGAGCTTTACCTAAAACGTTTAATTGTTGGTGGTTTTGAAGGTGTTTATGAATTCTCTAAAAACTTCCGTAACGAAGGTATGGATCGCACCCATAACCCAGAGTTTACTGCAATGGAAATTTATGTTGCTTATAAAGACTATAACTGGATGATGGATTTCTGCGAAAAACTACTCGAGCATTGTGCTACCGCAGTAAATGGCACCACTAAAGCTACTTTTGGCGAACATGAAATCGATTTTAAAGCACCATATAAGCGAATCACTATGGCCGATTCTATTAAAGAATTTACCGGTTTTGATATTACAGGTAAATCTGAAGATGAGATTCGTCAAGCAGCTATAGAAATGGGTATTGAAGTTGATGACACCATGGGTAAAGGAAAACTAATTGATGAAATTTTTGGTGAAAAATGTGAAGGCAATTATATACAACCAACCTTTATTACAGATTACCCAAAAGAAATGAGCCCTTTATGTAAAGAACATCGCGATAATCCAGAATTAACCGAGCGTTTCGAACTTATGGTTTGTGGTAAAGAAATTGCCAATGCGTATTCTGAGCTTAACGATCCTATAGACCAAAGAGAACGTTTTGAGCATCAATTAAAATTAGCCGACCGAGGTGATGACGAAGCCACGCAGTTTATAGACTACGACTTCTTACGCGCCTTAGAATATGGTATGCCGCCTACGTCTGGAATGGGCATAGGTATGGACAGATTAATTATGTTCCTAACCAACAATCAATCTATTCAAGAAGTATTGTTCTTCCCGCAAATGAAACCAGAGAAAAAGATACCAGAAATGACCGAGGAAGAAAAAGCGGTTTTTAATTTATTAAAAGCCAATAGTCCAATAGATTTAAACGAGCTAAAAATACAGTCTGGTTTAAGTAATAAAAAATGGGACAAATCTATTAAAGGATTAACCAAAAACGGTTTAGCTAAAGTAAATAAAACCGATACTGGTTTATTTGTAGAAATGTTATAGATTTAAGGCTTCTAACCATAGAAAAGTTATAAAAATTTTTCTATGGTTAAAAACCTCTTTACACACCACTATATATGAAGGATTTAACCAAAATACTAACTTCTGGTAGAAATATCCTCATTTTTCCTATTGCCATATTTATTGGTCTTTCTACAGTGGCTTATTTTATCTGGGATAAATCTATACACGATTATCAGGTAAGAGTAAAAGAACAAATTCAATTAACAGGTACGTTATCAACCAAAGAATTTATAAAAACCATAAACAAAGAGGTTCAAAGAATTGAAAACCTAAAAAACCGTCTGGAAATTTCTGAAGGTGATTATCATAAGTATTGGAAAAAAGAAACCAATATGATTTTAAACCAATCGCATTCAGCAAAATTTATTGAATGGATAGATAGCTCCATGATTATAACAAAAATAACTCCTATAAAGGAAAACATTGAAGCTATTGGTTTAGATATTTCGACCGTTGATTATAGAAGAGACGATTGGATAAAACATTCAAAACAGAAAACAATTAACATTACCCCTTGGTCTAAAATGACACAAGGAGGTTACGCTTTTTTAATTGATGTTCCAACATATTATAATAATGCCTTTCAGGGTACCGTAACATCTGGCATGGATTTCACCCAGAACTTTAATGAGTTTTCAAAAGGTTTAGAAAACTTTTGTATAGAATTAACAGATCATAACGGCACAGCTTTTTATAGCTACAACATGACTAAAAAAGCCCATGTTGATAATAGCTATACTTTCTCTAGTTTATTAAAAGCTGATAAACTGAAAAATCAAGATTGGAAATTAAAACTATACCCTACAAAAGAACTACTCTCATCTACAGAAGAAAGAACATTTATAAATTACACCTTACTTTTTGGTTTAATGCTATCGTTTCTTCTTAGTCTATTAAGCTATTTTTATCATAAATCGTTAAAAGAAACACAAAAAGCATTAGATAGTAATACCCGATTGGCAAACTTAAACTTAAGCTTAAAAAAAGAAAAACAGAAAGCAGAAGAAGCCTCTAAAGCCAAAACCGACTTTTTGTCTAACATGAGTCATGAAATAAGGACTCCGCTACATGCTATTCTTGGGTTTATTCAAATTTTAAAACAAGGCAACTTTAGCGATAATGAAAGAGAATACATTGGTCTAATGGACAAATCCTCTAAAAACCTTTTAGCTATTGTAAACGATATTCTTGAAATACATAAAATAGAATCGGGAACTGTTACGCTTGAAGAATCCTCTTTTTCACCATTAAAAAAGGTTAAAGATATTACCGATACTTTTCAACTTCAGTTTGAAGAAAAAAATCTGTTTTTAAAAACCAATTTAACGCAAAATGCAGGTATTAAAGCCTATGGTGATAAAAATAAGTTTTCTCAAGTTTTTACAAACCTCTTAAAAAACGCTCTTAAATTTACCGAAAAAGGTGGCATTAATGTAAGCTACACAGAACAACTTATTGATGACAAACTAAAAGTAAAAGTTAGTATTAAAGATACTGGAGTAGGCATTCCTAAAAGTAAATTAAAAACTATTTTTAAACGATTTACACAATTAGACAGCAGTTTAAAAAAGCAACATGAAGGTAGCGGACTAGGTTTAGCTATTAGCAAAGAGTTTTCCGAACTTTTAAATGGCAATATTACTGTTGAAAGTTCTGAAGATAATGGTAGTACTTTTGTTTTCACATCGTCATTTAAAGTCAGTGATAACCAAGAGCATGTTATAGACAAATCTATCGATGACTTACAATTAGAACATCTAAAGGTTTTAATTGTAGACGATAACAACATAAATGTTATTGTATTAAAAAAATTACTTGAAGAAGTTAATATTCAAGTTGATATTGCCAACAATGGATTAGAAGCCTTAAAAAAGACAAAAACAGCAGATTACAATCTAATTTTTATGGATATTCATATGCCAGAAATGGATGGGTATGAAGCAACCAAAAACATACGAAAAGTTAACGATCACGTTGTTATTATTGGTTTATCGGCAAACGTCACTACAACCGCTATAGAAAAAGCCATAAATAGCGGTATGACAAATTACCTTACCAAACCATTTGTTAAAGAGCGTCTTTACAAACTTATAAACATGTATTTCCCTAACAATTAATAAAGTATTAAACAACTAATCTCGAATAAGTGGTAAGGTACTACAACGTAACAACCCTTCTTGTTTAGCTATTTCGGCATAAGGCACTTCTTCAACAGTAATGCCTTGCTCGCGTAACCAAGTATTTAATCGCGTAAAGTTTTTTTCTGAAATAACAACATCTTCAGAGATGGAAAATATATTGCTATTCATGTTGTACATTTCGTCTTTAGTAATTTCAAAAACGTTGTCTTTACCGAAAAAATCTACCAACCATTGGTACTCTTCTTCTATTAAAAATCCGTTTTTATGAATAATGGCCTTATCTTTTCCAACAGGTTGAAAACAGCAATCTAAATGCAGCGCGTTTTCTTTTGGATTTGTATTAGATTTTCGCAATTCAAACGACTTTACTGTTTTATTTGGAAAAATTGCTCTTATAGCATCAACAGCTTTTGTATTTGTTCTTGCGGTAATATAGTCGGGATAATCTTCTCCAGAGTACGTTCCTATAAAAATATAGTCGTTCCAAGGCATAACATCGCCACCTTCAATATGGCAATCCTCTGGTAACACAATTACATTTTCTTTTGGAATTTGTTTTATAACATGTTGAATGGCTTGATATTCTTTATCTCGATCTGGTAGAATATTAGCCTTTACAAATTTATCCTCTATAACAAAAGCAATATCTCTTGAAAAAATTTGGTTGTAATCTGTTATAATATCTGGTCTGTAAACTGTAACATCATACTTTTTTAAAACCTGAGCAACAGCTTCCATCTCCTTAATCATATCAGATTCTTTAGGATATGTTCCGGCTTTTATATGTTGTTGTGATTTAGGATCGTAAGTATCTTCAATTTTAGGAATTGGCCCGTTACTTTCTGCTGTTCCTAATACAACTGCTCGTAACCTAGAGGTTTCGTTTTTAATATGTAATTTCAACATAAAGGAAATAAAAATAAAAAAAGCTTCATATGCCTATGAAGCTTTTAATTTATAATTGTGTATTTTATCTGTTTTCTATGGTTTTAAAATCTCTATGATTTTCTCCTATATAAACCTGTCTTGGACGGCCAATTGGTTCTTTTCTCATTCTCATTTCTCTCCATTGTGCAATCCAACCTGGTAATCTACCTAAGGCAAACATTACTGTAAACATTTCTACAGGAATGCCCATAGCACGGTAAATAATTCCAGAATAAAAATCTACGTTTGGATAAAGTTTACGTTTTACAAAGTAGTCATCTTCTAGAGCTTCTTTTTCTAAACCTTTAGCAATATCTAGAATTGGGTCTTCCACACCTAAATCACCCAACACTTCATCTGCCGATTTTTTAATAATTCTTGCTCTAGGGTCGAAGTTTTTATAAACACGGTGACCGAATCCCATTAAACGGAATGGATCTTCTTTGTCTTTTGCTTTACCCATGTATTTTTTAGTATCTCCACCATCTTCTTTAATGCCTTCTAGCATTTCTAGAACAGCTTGGTTAGCACCACCGTGTAATGGTCCCCAAAGTGCAGAAATTCCAGCAGATAAAGATGCAAATAACCCAGCATGCGATGAACCAACTATTCTAACTGTAGATGTTGAACAGTTTTGTTCATGATCGGCATGAAGAATTAATAATTTATCTAAAGCATTGACTAATATTTCGCTTTGCTGGTATTCTTTATTAGGCTTTTCAAACATCATTTTTAAAATGTTTTCTACATAACCTAAATCTTCGCTACCGTAGTTAAGTGGTAATCCTTGTTTCTTACGCATTGTCCATGCTACTAAAACAGGAAATTTACCTAGAATTCTAACAATAGCATTATACATATCTTCTTCAGACTCTACATTTACAGAAGAAGGATTAAATGCTGTTAATGCACTTGTTAAAGATGCTAAAACACCCATTGGATGTGCCGATTTTGGGAAAGCATCTAATATCTTTTTTACATCGTCATCTACAACAGAGTGTTTTTTAATATCGCTGTGAAACTTATCTAACTGTTCTTGTGTTGGTAATTCTCCAAAAATTAATAAATATGCTACTTCTAAGAAATCGGCTTTTTCGGCAAGATCTTCAATAGAGTATCCTCTATATCTTAAAATTCCTTTTTCTCCATTAAGAAATGTTATAGCACTTTCACATGACCCTGTATTTTTGTAACCTGGATCTATGGTAGTAACTCCACCTGTAACTCCTCTTAGTGTTTTAATATCTATGGCGACTTCGTTTTCTGTCCCAGTAATTAAAGGAAATTCATGCTTTTGGCCATTAATTTCTAATGTAGCTTTATCTGACATATGTCTGTTATATTTTAATAATTTGACGTTTTTTTGAAAGTGTCACAAATTTAAGAAATATCTAAGGATTTATGAAGTAACTTAGTAAAGGTTTTAGCTATTAAGAAATTGTTAAAAACTATGCATAAAAAAAGCGATTATTGAAAGATCAACAATCGCTTTTTAATTTTTAAACTGGAAAACCTCTTAGCTTACTTTAAAGGCGTTTTCCTTTGGATAGTAAGCAATATCTCCTAATTCTTCTTCTATTCTTAATAATTGATTATATTTTGCCATACGGTCGCTACGTGAGGCCGAACCTGTTTTTATTTGCCCCGTATTTAAAGCTACTGCTAAATCGGCAATGGTATTATCTTCGGTTTCTCCAGATCTATGAGACATTACAGACGTGTAGCCTGCATTATGCGCCATATTAACAGCCGCAATGGTTTCGGTTAAAGTTCCTATTTGATTTACTTTAATTAAGATGGAGTTTGCAATACCATTTTCAATTCCTCTAGATAAACGCTCTACGTTTGTTACAAATAAATCGTCTCCTACAAGTTGTACTTTATCGCCAACTTTTTCTGTTAAGAGCTTCCATCCGTCCCAATCGTTTTCATCCATTCCATCTTCTATTGAAATAATTGGATATTTGGCACATAAATCGGCTAGATATTGTGCTTGTTCTTCAGATGTTCTTACTTGTCCTTTATCGCCTTCAAACTTTGTGTAATCGTATTTACCATCAACATAAAATTCGGCTGAAGCACAATCTAAAGCAATCATGACTTCATCGCCTAATTTATATCCTGCTTTATCTACAGCTTTAGCTATCGTATCTAAGGCATCTTCTGTTCCGCCTTCTAAAGTTGGTGCAAAACCACCTTCATCTCCTACTGCAGTGCTTAAACCTCGATTGTGAAGTACCTTTTTAAGGTTATGAAAAATTTCGGTTCCCATTTGCATAGCATGTGTAAAATTCTTTGCTTTTACAGGCATAACCATAAACTCTTGAAATGCAATTGGGGCATCACTATGAGAACCACCATTAATAATATTCATCATAGGAACGGGTAACGTTTTTGCTGAAACACCGCCAACATAACGATACAATGGCATGTTTAATTCGTTTGCTGCAGCTTTGGCAACTGCCAAAGATACACCAAGGATAGCATTAGCTCCTAATTTTGATTTATTAGGTGTTCCGTCTATCTCAATCATAATTTGATCGATAAGCGCTTGCTCTAAAACAGATACTCCTAAAAGCTCTTGTGCTATTATAGTATTAACATTTTCTACGGCTTTTGATACGCCTTTTCCCATATAATCGTTACCACCATCACGTAACTCTACAGCTTCGTGTTCTCCTGTTGATGCTCCCGATGGAACAGCAGCTCGTCCTAAAATACCGTTTTCGGTAACTACATCAACTTCTACAGTTGGGTTTCCTCTTGAATCTAATATTTGTCTTGCATGAATGTTTACTATAATACTCATATGTTCTATTTAATTACTATTCTAACAAATTTACAAAATACTTGCGCTTATTGTTAATAGCTTAATTATTATTCAATTAAATTTTCACTATAATGTTTTCGTATCAAAAAAACCTCAAAGAATTTCAATAATCTTTGAGGTTTCTTTATTATTTATTCTTGATATTTTTCATAAACTGGTCGAAAAGATACGACGCATCGTGTGGTCCAGGACTAGCTTCTGGATGATACTGAACTGAAAAACAGTTTTTATTTTTCATTTTAATACCTGCTACCGTGTTATCGTTAAGATGAACATGGGTAATCTCAATATCTGGATGAGCTTCGGTATCTTCTCTATTAATGGCAAAACCGTGATTTTGAGAAGTAATTTCTCCTTTACCTGTTACTAAGTTTTTAACAGGATGGTTAATGCCGCGGTGGCCATTATGCATTTTATATGTTGATATACCATTTGCTAATGCTATAACTTGATGTCCTAAACAAATACCAAATAAAGGTAAATTTTTATCCAAAACTTCCCTAGCTAAAGCCTGGGCTTCTTGCAATGGTTCTGGATCTCCAGGACCATTTGATAAGAAATAGCCATCTGGATTCCAAGATTGCATCTCTTCGAAAGATGTATTGTAAGGGAATACTTTTATATAGGCATCTCTTTCTGCAAAGTTTCTAAGTATATTTGTTTTAATTCCTATATCTAAAGCAGCAATTTTATAAGAGGCGTTTTCATTGCCAAAATAATACGGTTCTTTGGTTGATACTTTAGAAGCTAATTCTAACCCATTCATATTTGGCACATCTGCCAATTGCTTTTTAAGGCCTTCTATATTATCTACATCGGTTGATATAACGGCATTCATAGCACCATTATCTCTAATATAACTAACTAAAGCTCTTGTATCGACATCTGAAATAGCTAATAAGTTATGTTTATTTAAGAATTCTTCTAGAGAAAAATCGGCATTAACTCTCGAATATTCATAACTAAAGTTTCTACATATTAAACCTGCAATCTTTATGGAATCGGATTCTACTTCTTCTGTATTTGCACCATAGTTACCTATATGTGCATTTGTGGTAACCATTAGTTGACCGTAGTATGATGGATCTGTAAAAATTTCTTGATACCCAGTCATACCTGTATTAAAGCATATTTCTCCAAAGGAAGTTCCTTTTTTTCCGCCAACCGATTTACCGTAAAAAATGGTACCATCGGCTAGTAAAATAAGGGCTTTTTCTCTTTTCTTGTACTTCATTGCGCTGTGTTGTTGTTTTGTTTTGAAAAAAGGTTTTGCAAAATTGCATAAAAAAAAGGATAAACTAAAATAGTTTATCCTTTATGTTATCATGCTAAAAACATTTTATTCTTCTTCGTTTGAAGCTTCTGGCTTAGCCGCTGCTGCAGTAGGCTTACTACCACCGCCTCTTCTACTTCTACGAGTTTTCTTTTTAGCTGTTCCAGATGGGTTATAAGTATCGTTGTAGTCAACTAACTCGATCATTGCCATATCTGCATTATCACCTAAACGATTACCTAATTTGATAATTCTAGTATATCCGCCTGGTCTATCACCAACTTTAGGTGCAACTTCTCTAAAAAGCTCAGCTACAGCATCTTTTTGTCTTAATTTAGAAAAAACAACTCTTCTGTTGTGAGTAGTATCTTCTTTAGACTTTGTTACTAATGGCTCAACAAATTGTTTAAGCGCTTTAGCTTTTGCTACGGTAGTATTAATGCGTTTGTGTTCGATTAAAGAACAAGCCATATTAGCAAGCATTGCTTTTCTATGAGCTGTTTTTCTACCTAAATGGTTAAATTTCTTTCCGTGTCTCATGACGTTTAAATTTCGCTTTCATCTTGCTTCAATCCACGATAGGAGAGCAAATTATGAAGCATTATTATTCTTTATCTAATTTATACTTTGATAAATCCATACCAAAACTTAAGCCTTTTACACTAACTAACTCTTCTAGTTCTGTTAATGATTTTTTTCCAAAGTTTCGGAATTTCATTAAATCGTTCTTATTGTATGATACTAAATCTCCTAGAGTATCTACTTCGGCTGCTTTTAAACAGTTTAAAGCACGTACAGAAAGATCCATGTCTACTAATTTAGTTTTAAGTAGTTGTCTCATGTGAAGTGATTCTTCATCATAAGTTTCTGTTTGTGCAATTTCATCAGCTTCAAGAGTTATTCTTTCATCTGAGAATAACATAAAGTGGTGAATTAGTGTTTTTGCAGCTTCAGTTAAAGCATCTTGTGGATTTATAGAACCATCTGTAATAATTTCAAAAACTAATTTTTCGTAATCTGTTTTTTGCTCTACACGATAGTTTTCAATACTATATTTTACATTCTTTATAGGAGTGTAAATAGAATCGGTAAAAATGGTACCTACTGGTGCAGATGCCTTTTTATTTTCCTCTGCAGGAACATAACCTCTTCCTTTTTCTATAGTAATTTCCATGTTAATGTTAACCTTAGAATCTAAGTTACAAATAACTAATTCTGGGTTTAACACTTGGAATCCTGAGATAAATTTTTGGAAATCGCCAGCAGTAATTTGCTCTTGTCCAGAAATTGCTATTGATACAGATTCGTTATCTACATCTTCTATTTGTCTTTTAAAACGTACTTGTTTTAAATTAAGAATGATTTCTGTTACGTCTTCTACAACACCTGAAATGGTTGAGAATTCGTGGTCAACGCCTTCCATTCTAACCGATGTGATTGCAAAACCTTCTAAAGAAGATAATAACACACGTCTTAAAGCATTTCCTACTGTTAATCCGTAACCAGGCTCTAAAGGACGGAATTCGAATTTACCTTCGAAATCTGTCGAGTCGATCATGATTACTTTATCTGGTTTCTGAAAATTAAATACAGCCATTTGTTTTCTTCGTTTTAATTGTTATTTAGTTGCGCGGTTTATAAGTTTGAAGAAGTACGAATAAACCCTTTGGCTAAATACCAATGTTGTTAATTTATTATTTAGAATATAATTCGACGATGAATTGCTCGTTGATATTTTCAGGAATTTGAAGTCTAGCAGGAACTGAAACATATGTTCCTTCTTTTAATTCGTTATTCCAAGTAATCCATTCGTATACGTTGCTTGAATTTGCTAAAGAATTAGCGATTGATTCAAGTGATTTTGATTTTTCTCTTACACCTACAACATCGCCAGCTTTTAATTGGTAAGAAGGAATGTTTACTAAGTTTCCATTTACAGTAATGTGTCTGTGAGAAACTAATTGTCTAGCACCACGACGAGAAGGAGAAATTCCCATTCTGTAAACTACATTGTCTAATCTAGATTCACATAATTGCAATAATACTTCACCTGTAATTCCAGGAGCTGCAGTTGCTTTTTTAAACATGTTTCTAAATTGACGTTCTAAGATACCGTAAGTATACTTAGCTTTTTGTTTTTCTTGTAACTGAATTGCGTATTCAGATTTTTTTCCACGACGTTTGTTTGCACCGTGTTGACCTGGAGGATAATTTCTTTTCTCAAAAGATTTATCTTCTCCAAAAATAGCTTCACCAAATTTACGAGCTATTTTAGTTTTAGGACCAGTATATCTTGCCATTTTAATTAATTTTAGAGTGATTATTGAATTAAGGTCTTAGTCTTATCCTTCGATAATCGTTAATCTCTTGTTATACTTGTTTAAATTTTTTCAGTTTGCAAATTTACATATAAAAAAATTAATATCAACTATTTAGAACAGTTGATATTAATTTTAAGTTTACATGTAATTAAACTCTTCTACGTTTTGGAGGTCTACATCCGTTATGTGGTAATGGTGTAACATCAATAATTTCTGTTACTTCTATACCTGCATTGTGGATAGAACGAATAGCAGATTCTCTACCATTTCCAGGACCTTTAACGTAAACTTTTACTTTTTTCAATCCAGCTTCTTGTGCTACTCCTGCAGCATCTTCAGCAGCTAATTGAGCAGCATAAGGTGTGTTTTTCTTAGATCCTCTAAATCCCATTTTACCAGCTGATGACCATGAAATTACGTCACCTTTTTTGTTGGTAAGAGAGATGATTATGTTATTGAAAGAAGCTGTAATATGAGCTTCTCCAACTGCGTCTACAATAACTTTACGTTTCTTTGTATTTGACTTTGCCATATTAAATATTAGTTTTTAGTTGTTAGTTTATAGTTATTAGAATCCTAAACATTTCTATTTCAAGCAGATTCGTCTAACTTCTAAATACTAATGACTAACGTCTCAAAAAAATTATTACTTAGTTGCCATTTTCTTGTTAGCAACCGTTTTTCTTTTACCTTTTCTTGTTCTAGAGTTGTTTTTAGTACGTTGACCTCTTAATGGAAGTCCCGCTCTATGACGAATTCCTCTGTAACATCCTATATCCATTAATCGCTTAATGTTTAATTGTGTTTCAGAACGTAGCTCACCTTCAATAGTATAGTTTGCTACAGCAGCACGAATGCTACTAATTTGATCGTCGTTCCAATCTTGAACCTTAGTGTTTTCATCAACTTTAGCCTCTGCTAAAATGTCTTTTGCTCTACTTTTTCCTACACCGTAGATGTAAGTTAAAGAGATAACACCTCTTTTGTGTTTTGGTATGTCTACACCTGCAATTCTTGCCATAATTATCCTTGTCTTTGTTTGAATCTAGGATTCTTTTTGTTGATTACGTAAAGTCTACCTTTTCTACGCACGATTTTACAATCTGCGCTTCTTTTTTTTACTGATGCTCTTACTTTCATAGTATTAGTATCTATAAGTTATGCGAGCCTTAGTTAAATCGTAAGGGCTCATTTCTAATTTTACTTTGTCTCCTGGTAACAATTTTATGTAGTGCATTCTCATTTTTCCTGAGATATGAGCTGTCACAATGTGACCATTCTCTAACTCTACGCGAAACATTGCATTAGACAATGCTTCTATAATTGTTCCATCTTGTTCTATAGGTGCTTGTTTTGCCATAGTATTTTTTTAAGCGACTGCTTTTCTATTTTTACCTGTTTTCATCAAGCCATCATAATGTCTATTCAATAAATAAGAATTTACTTGCTGCATGGTATCGATTGCAACTCCTACCATAATCAACAATGATGTTCCTCCAAAAAATAGGGCCCAACCAGATTGTACATTTAACACCTTAACAATAATAGCAGGGAAAATTGCTATTAGAGCTAAGAATATAGATCCTGGTAAGGTTATTTGAGACATTATTTTATCTAAATATTCCGACGTTTCACTACCTGGTCTTATACCTGGTATAAACCCGCCGCTTCGTTTTAAATCATCAGCCATTTTGTTTGTTGGTACTGTAATTGCCGTATAGAAGTATGTAAATACTATAATTAATAAGGCAAATACTAAATTATACCAAAATCCAAATATGTCAGCAAACTGAGTTTGCAACCATTGTCCTACAGCAGAATCTTTCATTAAAGATGTTCCTCCTATTAAACCTGGTACAAACATAATAGCTTGAGCAAATATAATTGGCATTACTCCAGAAGCATTTAACTTTAATGGAATATATTGTCTTGATCCAAATACATTTTTCTCGTAGCCACCAGAAGCTGTTCGTCTTGCATATTGAACGGCTATTTTTCTAACAGCCATTACTAACATTATAGAAGCTAAGATAATCACTAACCAAATTACCAATTCAAAAAGGATTAACATTACATTGTTTCCTTCTAATCTTGAAGAGGCATTTTGTAAGAATGCTTTAGGTAAAGTTGCAATAATACCTACCATAATTAATAGCGATATACCATTACCAATACCTTTATCAGTGATTTTTTCACCTAACCACATTGCAAATATACAACCTGTTACTAAAATAACTATAGATGAAAAATAGAATAATCCTCCTGTCCCTAATAAAAAGGCACTTTGAGGAATTCCAAATGCCGTTGGTAAACTAGCTAAGTATCCTGGTGCTTGCACCAAACATATAGCAATGGTTAACCAACGTGTAATTTGTGTTATTTTCTTTTGACCACTAGCGCCTTCTTTTTGTAGTTTTTGTAAGTAAGGAATAGCAATTCCCATTAACTGTACCACAATAGAAGCCGAAATGTAAGGCATAATACCTAAAGCAAAAACCGATGCATTTGCAAATGCTCCTCCGGTAAACGCATTAAGTAATCCTAACAATCCTGTCTCTGTATTACTTTGCAGGCTCTCTAATTGAGCAGCATCAATACCAGGTAAAACTACTTGTGCACCAAAACGGTAAACTAATAACAGACCTAGGGTTAGTATAATTCTGTTTCTTAGTTCTTCTATTTTCCAAACGTTCTTTATTGTTTCTATAAACTTCATGCGCTTAAACGTGATTATAAAGTTACAGCTTCGCCTCCAGCACCTTCAATAGCTGCTTGAGCTGACGCAGTAAACTTATGAGCAGATACTTTTACTTTTGATTTTAATTCGCCTCTTCCTAAGATTTTTACTAGTTCATTCTTTCTAGCTAATCTTAAAGAAACCATCGTTTCAAAATCTAAAGTATCGGTTATCTTTTTTTCGTCTACTAATTGTTGTATTGTATCTAAGTTTACACCTTGATAGCTTACACGGTTTCTATTAGTAAAACCAAATTTAGGCACACGTCTTTGAAGTGGCATTTGCCCTCCTTCAAATCCTATTTTCTTAGAATATCCAGAACGAGACTTTGCTCCTTTGTGACCTCTTGTTGCAGTGCCACCTTTTCCGGATCCTTGTCCGCGTCCAACGCGTTTTGCGTTGTTATTAACTGAACCTTCAGCAGGTTTTAAATTACTTAAATCCATTTCAGTATCTTATTATTTTGTTTCTTCTACAGAAACTAAATGTTTAACTTTATTAACCATACCAAGGATGTTTGGTGTGGCATCGTGCTCAACTACTTGACCAATTTTTTTAAGTCCTAATGCTTCTAGGGTTCTTTTTTGTCTTTGGGTACGGTTGATTGCACTTTTTACTTTTGTAACTTTAATCTTTGCCATCGTTATCCTTTATTAACCTTTATACAATTTCTCAAGAGAGATTCCTCTTTCTCTTGCAACTGCTTTTGCATCTCTTAATTGAAGTAACGCATCGAAAGTTGCTTTTACTACATTATGTGGGTTTGATGACCCTTGAGATTTTGATAATACATCATGTACACCAACTGCTTCTAAAACAGTTCTTACAGCACCACCAGCAATAACTCCGGTACCAGGTGCAGCAGGAATAATGTTTACTCTTGCTCCGCCGTATTTACCTTTTTGCTCGTGAGGTAGTGTTCCTTTAACTAATGGGATACGAACTAAGTTTTTCTTAGCGTCTTCTACAGCTTTAGAGATAGCACTTGCTACGTCTTTAGACTTCCCTAAACCGTGTCCAACAACACCTGCTTCGTCTCCAACCACTACGATTGCTGAGAAACCAAATGCTCTACCACCTTTAGTTACTTTTGTTACTCTTTGTACACCAACTAAACGATCTTTAAGATCTAATCCACCTGGTTTTACTAATTCTGCGCTTTTATATTTTTGATACATAATATATTTAGAATTTAAGTCCTGCTTCTCTAGCTCCTTCAGCTAATGATTTTACTCTACCGTGATATAAGTACCCACCTCTATCAAAAGAAATGGTTTCTACACCTGCTTTAAGGGCTTTTTCAGCAACCGACTTTCCTACTAATGTAGCAACTTCAGTTTTGGTTCCTTTAGCAGAACTAATTTCTTTATCTCTTGATGATGATGATGCAATGGTTTTTCCTGTTACATCGTCAACTATTTGAGCATAAATTTCTTTATTACTTCTAAAAACAGATAATCTTGGTCTAGCTTCTGTTCCAGAAACTATTTTACGAACTCTGTTCTTTATTCTTTGTCTTCTTTCGTTCTTTGTTAATGCCATAACTTAATTATTATGCTGATTTACCTGCTTTTCTTCTAATTTGTTCACCAACAAATTTCACTCCTTTTCCTTTATAAGGTTCTGGCTTACGGAAAGAACGAATTTTTGCAGCTACTTGTCCTACAAGTTGTTTATCGTGAGATGTTAGCTTGATTCTTGGGTTCTTTCCTTTTTCAGAGATAGTTTCAACTTTCACCTCTGGGGCAAGGTCTAAAACGATATTATGAGAGAAACCTAAGGCTAGATCTAATTTTTGACCTTGGTTACTTGCTCTATATCCTACTCCTACTAACTCTAATTCTTTTGTCCAACCTTTAGAAACACCTTCAATCATGTTATTGATTAAAGCTCTGTATAAACCGTGTTTCGATTTTTCATCTTTTTTCTCAGAAGAACGTTCAACCGTTAAATTTCCTTCTTCAACTTTTACAGTTACAGCTGAAAATTCTTGGGTTAATTCTCCTAACTTCCCTTTTACTGTAACAACGTTATCTTTAACGTCTACTGTTACTCCTTCTGGGATTGCTATTGGGCTATTACCTATTCTTGACATTTTTTTCAGCTTTTTAGTATACGTAACACAATACTTCTCCACCAACGTTTGCTTGTTCTGCTTGTTTACCTGTCATAACTCCATGAGAGGTAGAAACGATAGCAATTCCAAGACCATTTAAAATACGTGGCATTTCTTTTGAACTTGAGTACTTACGTAAACCTGGTTTACTAATTCTCTGTATTTTTTTAATTACAGACTCTTTGGTGTCTTTATTGTACTTAAGGGCAATTTTAATTGTTCCTTGAGCAGACGAGTCGTCAAATTTATAACTTAAAATAAATCCTTGATCGAATAATATTTTAGTTATTTCTTTCTTTAAGTTAGATGCTGGAATCTCTACCACTCTGTGGTTGGCTCGTACAGCATTTCTAATTCGCGTTAAATAATCCGCAATTGGATCTGAATACATAGTTATTAAATTTCGGTAACGGTTTTTAATATTGTCTTTCAACATTAAACCTGAGACCAGTTTATATTTGTTTTTTACCAGCTAGCTTTCTTAACTCCAGGTATTAACCCTTTGTTAGCCATCTCTCTGAACATTACACGTGAGATACCAAATTGTCTCATATAACCCTTTGGTCTTCCAGTTAATTTACAACGGTTGTGCATACGTACTGGAGAAGCGTTTTTTGGTAACTTTTGTAATGCTTCGTAATCGCCAGCTTCTTTTAAAGCTTTGCGTTTTTCTGCATATTTAGCTACTGTTTTTGCTCTTTTTACCTCACGGGCTTTCATTGATTCTTTAGCCATAGTATTAATTCTTTTTAAAAGGTAATCCTAATTCTGTTAATAATGATTTTGCCTCTTTATCGGTTTCTGCGCTAGTTACAAATGTAATATCCATTCCTGAAACTCTGTTTACCTTATCGATATCAATTTCTGGGAAGATAATTTGTTCGGTAACTCCTAGGTTGTAATTACCTCTACCGTCAAAACCTGTGGCTTTAATACCATTAAAATCTCTTACACGTGGAAGTGCCGATGTAATTAAACGATCTAAAAATTCGTACATACGTTCTCCACGTAAAGTAACTTTAGCTCCAATAGGCATTCCTTTACGAAGTTTAAATGATGCAACGTCTTTTTTCGACATTGTTGCAACAGCCTTTTGTCCTGTTATAGCAGAAAGCTCATCAATAGCGTGATCGATTAACTTTTTATCTGCAACAGCAGCGCCAATACCTCTAGATAAAACTATCTTTTTTAGTTTAGGAACTTGCATTACATTGTTATATCCAAATTCCTCTGTAAGAGCTGAGATTACTCTGCTCTTGTACTCTTCTTTAAGTCTCGGTGTATATGCCATAACTAAATTACTTCATTAGATTTTTTGGAAAATCTTACTTTCTTGTCTCCTTCCATTCTGTATCCTACTCGTGTTGTTTCTCCTTTTGAGGTTAACAATGATAAGTTAGATACGTGAATAGCTGCTTCTTTTTCAACGATTCCTCCTTGAGGGTTTTGTGCACTTGGCTTCATGTGTTTTTTCACCATGTTCACACCTTCAACAATCGCCTTGTTTTTATCTTTGTATACTTTAAGCACTTTACCTTCTGATCCTTTATGATCTCCAGCTACTACTTTTACAGTATCTCCTGATTTGATTTTAAGCTTTGTCATTTTATAATTTCATTAAAGCACTTCTGGTGCTAATGATACAATTTTCATGAATTGTTTATCACGAAGTTCTCTTGCTACAGGTCCAAATACACGTGTTCCTCTCATTTCACCTTGTGGGTTTAAAAGGACACAAGCGTTATCATCAAACCTGATATAAGATCCATCTGGACGACGTACTTCTTTTACAGTACGTACTACTACTGCTGTAGAGACAGCACCTTTTTTGATATTTCCATTAGGAGTGGCTTCTTTTACAGAAACAACTATTTTATCTCCTACAGAAGCATATCTTCTTTTAGTACCACCAAGAACACGTATTGTTAATACTTCCTTAGCTCCGGTGTTATCTGCTACTTTTAATCTTGATTCAGTCTGTACCATAATTACTTCGCTCTTTCAATTATTTCAACTAATCTCCAACATTTGGATTTACTCATGGGTTTTGTTTCCATGATTTTTACAGTATCTCCAATGTTACAATCGTTTGTTTCGTCGTGTGCAACGTACTTTTTCGTTTTTAATACGAATTTTCCGTACATAGGGTGTTTTACCTTTTTTACTTCAGAAACCACAATCGACTTCTGCATTTTATTACTGGTAACTACACCTATACGTTCTTTTCTTAAATTTCTTGTTTCCATATTCTACTGCAGAATTATTGTAAATCTCTTTTAGTTAATTCGGTTGCAATTCTTGCTACGGTACGTCTTGTTGCACGTAACTGAATTGGGTTCTCTAAAGGAGAAATAGTATGAGCCATTTTTAACTCTGAATAGCTCTGTTTTGTTTCACTAAGTTTCTCTTGTAACTCAGCAACAGATAATTCTTTAATTTCTGATTGTTTCATAATATCAAATAAATTATGCTTCGTGTTCGTAATCTCTTGCAACAACAAACTTAGTTCTTACTGGTAATTTTTGTGCTGCTAATCGTAATGCTTCTTTAGCTGTTTCTAAAGGTACACCACCTACTTCAAACAACATTCTACCAGGTTTTACTACAGCTGCCCAATATTCTACGGCACCTTTACCTTTACCCATACGTACTTCAAGAGGCTTCTTTGTAATTGGCTTATCTGGAAAAATTTTAATCCAGATAGATCCTTCTCTTTTCATGTAACGTGTAGCGGCAATACGTGCTGCTTCTATTTGACGTGCTGTTATAAACTTAGCGTCTAAAGATTTTATTCCAAAAGAACCGCTTGTTAGTCTATGCCCTCTTCCGGCATTTCCTTTCATGCGTCCTTTTTGTTGCTTACGAAATTTTGTTTTCTTAGGCTGTAACATGTTCTTTCTTGTTTAAAAAATTACTTTCTACGACGGGATTTTCCGCGTCCACCTTTTCCTTGCTTCTTAGACAATCCAACAAGCGGAGAAAGCTCTCTTTTTCCATATACTTCACCTTTCATGATCCACACTTTTACACCTAATCTACCGTAAGTAGTATGTGCTTCTACAAGTGCGTAATCAATATCGGCTCTAAATGTTGATAAAGGAATACGTCCTTCTTTGTAGTGTTCGCTACGTGCCATTTCAGCTCCGTTTAAACGACCACTAATTTGGATTTTAATTCCCTCAGCATTCATTCTCATAGTGGCAGCAATAGCCATTTTAATAGCACGACGGTAAGAAATACGATTCTCGATTTGACGTGCAATGCTGGCTGCTACTAAGTGCGCATCTAGTTCCGGTCTTTTAATTTCAAATATGTTTATTTGAACTTCTTTACCTGTAATCTTTTTAAGCTCTTCCTTTAACTTGTCTACCTCTTGACCGCCTTTACCAATAATGATACCTGGACGAGCCGTAGTGATAGTAACGGTTACAAGTTTAAGTGTACGCTCGATAATTACTCTTGAAACACTAGCTTTTGATAGACGTGCATGGATATACTTTCTAATCTTGTCGTCTTCGGCAAGTTTATCTCCATAATCGTCGCCACCAAACCAGTTAGATTCCCATCCTCTGATAATTCCTAAGCGGTTTCCTATTGGATTTGTTTTTTGTCCCATACCTCTATCTTAACTTTGTGTTTTATTATTAGCATCCACCACTAATGTAACGTGGTTTGAACGTTTTCTAATTCTGTGAGCACGACCTTGTGGAGCTGGACGCAATCTTTTAAGCATTGCTCCTCCGTCTACTCTTACTTCTTTCACATAAAGCTCAGCTGCTTCAATATCGGCGTCTTCATTTTTCGCTTGCCAGTTGGCAATAGCCGATAATAAAAGCTTCTCTAAACGATTTGATGCCTCTTTCTGGCTAAATCTTAAGATATTTAGAGCTTTTTCCACGCGTTCACCTCTTACTAAATCGGCTACTAAACGCATTTTTCTTGGAGACGTAGGACAGTTATTAAGCTTAGCGAAAGCAATTTGCTTCTTCTGTTCCTTAATAGCGTCTGCCATTTGTTTTTTACGACTTCCCATAGCTTATTACCTTTTTCCTTTGTTTTTAGCACCTGCGTGTCCACGGAATGAACGTGTTGGTGAAAATTCTCCTAATTTATGTCCTACCATGTTTTCTGTTACATATACTGGCACGAATTGACGTCCGTTATGCACAGCTATCGTTTGTCCAACAAAATCTGGAGTAATCATACTGGCTCTTGACCAAGTTTTGATTACAGTTTTCTTACCAGACTCAACATTGGCCTGAACTTTTCTCTCTAATTTATAATGAACGTAAGGTCCTTTTTTTAATGATCTTGCCATGTCTTATTATTTCTTTCTACGTTCTACAATATATTTATTACTTGCCTTAGTTTTAGAACGTGTTCTATAACCTTTAGCTGGCAATCCTTTTCTTGAGCGAGGATGTCCTCCAGAAGAACGTCCTTCACCACCACCCATTGGGTGATCTACTGGGTTCATTACTACTGGTCTTGTTCTTGGTCTTCTACCTAACCAACGTGTTCTACCAGCTTTACCAGCTACAAGTAATTGATGATCTGAATTTGACACAACGCCTATTGTTGCCATACAAGATCCAGGAACCATACGTGTTTCTCCAGAAGGTAATTTAATAGTAGCAAATTTACCTTCTCTTGCCATTAGCTGAGCAAAGGCTCCAGCTGAACGTGCCATTACAGCACCTTGTCCTGGTCTTAACTCAACACATGAAATAATTGTTCCTAATGGAATTTTATTTAATGGCATAGCGTTACCGATTTCAGTTGGTACGTTTTCGGTATTCGAAACCACTTTTTGCCCAACTTGAAGACCGTTTTGCGCGATAATATATCTCTTTTCACCATCTTCATATTTTAATAAAGCGATGAATGCAGTTCTGTTTGGATCGTACTCGATAGACATAACTTCCGCAGATACTCCTGCTTTGTTACGCTTAAAATCGATAATACGATAACGTTTCTTATGACCACCACCTATGTAGCGCATGGTCATTTTTCCTTGACTGTTTCTACCACCAGATCTTTTTTTCGGAGCAAGTAAACTTTTCTCCGGCTTATCAGTAGTAATGGCGTCATACCCATTAACTACTCTAAAACGCTGACCTGGCGTGATTGGTTTTAATTTCTTTACTGACATTTTTGTCTATTTACATATTACTGTATAAATCAATAATCTCACCTTCCGCCACTTGAACAATTGCTTTTTTAATAGCTTTTGTTTTTCCGTTTTGAATCCCCGTTTTTGTATAACGAGTACTTCTTTCTGGGCGGACATTTATCGTACGAACTTTTTCAACAGAAACACCATAAGCAGCTTCTACCGCTTCTTTAATTTCTATCTTGTTCGCCTTTGTATTCACCTCAAAAGCATAAGCATTCAAAGTCTCGCTTTGAGTGGTCGCTTTTTCTGTGATTATAGGTTTTATTAAGATGTTCATGGTTCCTTATTTACTTAAATTCGTTTCAATTCCTTCTAATGAACTCTCTAAAAGCACTACTTGATTCGCATTCACAATCCCGTAAGTACTTAATTCAGAGCTATTTACAACCTCATGCCCTTGTAAATTACGTGACGACAAATATACATTATTATTTGACGCTCCCAACACAAAGAGTGATTTTTTATCTTCTAAGCTTAAGGCTTTTAGCACAGCTTTGAACTCTTTTGTTTTTGGAGTATCAAAGTTAAAATCTTCAAGTACTGTAATCGCCTTGTCATTTGCTTTAATTGTTAAAGCAGATTTACGAGCTAGACGTTTAAGGTTTTTGTTTAATTTAAACCCGTAATTTCTAGGTCTTGGACCAAACATACGTCCACCACCTTTAAAAAGTCCAGATTTAATACTTCCTGCTCTTGCAGTACCTGTTCCTTTTTGTTTTTTAATTTTACGTGTACTTCCAGCAATTTCTGCTCTTTCTTTAGCCTTGTGTGTTCCTTGACGTTGGTTAGCTAAATATTGCTTAACGTCTAAGTAAACAGCATGGTTGTTTGGCTCTATAGCAAACACATCTTTAGAAAGTTCAACCTTTCTACCTGTGTCTTTTCCGTTTATATCTAAAACTGCTACTTTCATTACTTTCTTACAATTACATAAGCGTTTTTGTGTCCAGGAACGCATCCTTTAACAACAAGTAAGTTCTTTTCAGGAACTACTTTTAAAACTCTTAAATTTTGAACTTTCACTTTCTCGCCACCCATTCTTCCGGCCATTCGCATACCTTTAAATACACGTGCAGGATATGATGCAGCACCAATAGATCCAGGAGCTCTTAAACGGTTATGTTGACCGTGTGTTGCTTGACCAACTCCACCAAAACCGTGTCTTTTAACAACACCTTGGAACCCTTTACCTTTTGATGTACCTGATACATCAACAAATTCTCCTTCAGCAAAATGCTCTACTGTAATAGCATCGCCTAACTTGTACTCCTCGTCAAAACCTTGAAATTCGACAACTTTGCGCTTTACAGAAGTACCAGCTTTTTTAGCATGACCTAATTCAGCTTTTGTAGCACTTTTTTCTGTCGCGTCATCGAAACCTAATTGAACAGCGTTATAGCCATCAACTTCGTCAGTTCTGACTTGGGTAACGATACATGGTCCAGCTTGGATAACTGTACATGGAATATTCTTTCCATTGTCATCGAAAATGCTGGTCATACCGATTTTTTTTCCTATTAACCCAGACATAATTATTAATTAAAATTTATTATTACTTACTTATTTAAAAAATTTCAGGGTCAAAATACTTTTCAACCCTGAAATGTATTTTTACCGTTTTTCCCGCGACCGCATCGGTGGGACATGTCTTCTACCTAAGCAGTAGTTTACTTATACTTTAATCTCAACTTCTACACCACTTGGCAATTCTAGTTTCATCAAAGCATCGATAGTTTTTGATGACGAGCTATAGATATCAAGTAATCTTTTATAAGAACTTAATTGAAATTGCTCTCTAGATTTTTTGTTTACGTGTGGTGAACGTAGTACAGTAAAAATTTTCTTGTGTGTTGGTAATGGAATTGGTCCCGTTACTACAGCTCCAGTACTTTTTACTGTTTTTACAATCTTATCAGCAGATTTGTCTACTAAGTTGTGATCGTAAGACTTTAATTTTATTCTAATTTTTTGACTCATTTTCTTAAAATTTAAGCTTCAACTCCTTTTGCTGCTTTAATCACCTCTTCTGAGATATTAGCAGGCGTTTCAGCATAGTGTGAGAATTCCATTGTTGATGTTGCTCTACCTGATGACAATGTTCTTAATGATGTTACATAACCAAACATTTCAGATAACGGTACGTTAGCCCTTACAACTTTAGACCCTGCTCTATCGCTCATGTCATTTACTTGACCACGGCGACGGTTAAGGTCCCCTACAATATCTCCCATGTTTTCTTCAGGAGTTAACACTTCTAATTTCATAATTGGCTCCATGATTACAGCTTTTGCAGCTTTTGCAGCAGCTTTAAATCCTAACTTTGCAGCCAATTCGAATGATAATTGATCTGAATCCACATCGTGATAAGAACCATCTGTTAAAGTAACTTTCATGGCGTCTACTTCATATCCAGCTAATGGACCATTTTGCATTGCCATTTTAAATCCTTTTTCTACAGAAGGAATAAATTCTTTTGGTACGTTACCACCTTTAATTTCTGAAACAAACTCAAGACCTTGTTTACCTTCTTCAGCTGGTTCTAAAGTAAATACGATATCTGCGAATTTACCACGACCACCAGACTGTTTCTTGTAAGTTTCTCTGTGTTCAGCTCTTTGTGTAACAGCTTCTTTGTACTCTACTTGAGGTTGACCTTGGTTAACTTCTACCTTAAACTCACGCTTAAGACGATCTACAATAATATCTAAGTGAAGCTCACCCATTCCTGATATAATTGTTTGTCCTGAAGACTCGTCTGTTCTAGCTGTAAATGTTGGATCTTCTTCAGCTAATTTAGCTAAAGCCATTCCTAATTTATCAACATCTGCCTTCGTTTTTGGCTCAACAGCAATACCAATTACTGGATCTGGGAATTCCATAGATTCTAAAACGATAGGTGACTTCTCATCTGATAATGTATCACCTGTTTTAATATCTTTAAATCCTACTGCAGCTCCAATATCACCTGCTTCAATATATTCAATTGCATTTTGCTTGTTTGAATGCATTTGGTAAATACGTGAAATACGTTCTTTTTTACCAGAACGGTTATTTAACACATAAGAACCTGCATCTAAACGTCCAGAGTATGCACGGAAGAATGCTAAACGACCAACAAAAGGATCGGTAGCAATCTTAAATGCTAACGCTGAAAATGGCGCTGTTACATCTGGTTTACGTGTAGTGTCTTCTCCTGTATTTGGATCAGTACCTACAATAGCATCCTTATCTACTGGTGAAGGCAAGTAACGGCAAACAGCATCTAATAAAAACTGCACACCTTTATTTTTAAATGCCGAACCACAAATCATAGGAATGATAGACATATCCATAACTGCTGCACGTAATGCTGCGTGGATTTCATCTTCTGTGATAGACTCTTCATCTTCCATAAATTTCTCTAGAAGATTTTCGTCGTATCCAGCTACTTCCTCGATAAGGTTTGCTCTATATTCTTTAACTTCGTCTTTCATGTCTTCAGGAATATCGATTACGTCAAACGTAGAACCGAAATTATCCTCATGCCAAACGATAGCTCTATTTTTTACTAAATCTACAATCCCTCTAAAGTCTGCCTCATCTCCAATTGGTAATACAATTGGCACTGCGTTAGACCCTAGCATATCTTTTACCTGTTGGCAAACTGCTAAAAAGTTAGATCCTTGACGGTCCATCTTATTAACAAACCCCATACGAGGCACTTTGTAGTTATCTGCTAATCTCCAGTTAGTTTCTGATTGTGGCTCAACACCATCAACAGCACTAAATAAGAATACTAATCCATCTAATACTCTTAACGAACGGTTTACCTCTACGGTAAAATCAACGTGACCCGGAGTATCGATAATATTAAAGTGATACCCTTTAGTTTCTGGTAATTCTTTAGCATTTTCCATTGGGAACTTCCAAGTACAAGTTGTTGCAGCTGAAGTAATTGTAATACCTCTTTCTTGCTCTTGCTCCATCCAGTCCATAGTTGCAGCACCATCGTGTACTTCACCTATTTTATGAGAAACTCCTGTATAGAAAAGAATACGCTCTGTAGTTGTTGTCTTACCAGCATCAATATGAGCGGCAATCCCTATATTTCTTGTATATTTTAAATCTCTTTGTGCCATTTTATATTTTAGAATCTAAAGTGAGAGAATGCTTTATTTGCTTCTGCCATTCTGTGAGTATCTAAACGCTTCTTAACGGCAGCACCTTCTTCTTTAGCTGCAGCTAAAATTTCAGCAGCTAGTTTTTGAGGCATTGATTTTTCGTTTCTTTTTCTCGCAAAGTTAATTAACCACTTCATAGCAGTTGACACCTTACGGTCTGGACGAATTTGCATTGGAATTTGAAACGTAGCACCACCTACACGACGGCTACGCACTTCTACGTGAGGCATCACATTTGAAAGTGCATCTTTCCAAATTTCTAAAGCTGTTTTTTCGTCATCTGTTTTCTTTTGCTCTACGATATCTATTGCTTCGTAAAACACTTTAAAAGCCACAGACTTCTTTCCATCCCACATCATCATATTAACGAAACGAGTTACTAACTGATCGTTAAAACGTGGATCTGGTAAAAGAGGCCTTTTTTTCGCTTGTCTTTTTCTCATGTCTTCTTCTTAAAAGTTTTTAATTACTTCTTAGGGCGTTTTGCACCGTACTTAGATCTACGTTGCGTCCTACCTTGAACACCTGCGGTATCCAATGCACCACGAACAATGTGATATCTAACACCTGGTAAATCTTTTACCCTTCCACCTCTAACCAATACTATCGAGTGCTCTTGCAAGTTATGTCCCTCACCTGGGATGTATGCGTTTACTTCCTTACCATTAGTTAACCTTACCCTTGCAACTTTACGCATTGCTGAGTTAGGTTTTTTTGGCGTAGTCGTATATACACGCGTACAAACCCCACGTCTTTGTGGACACGAATCTAAAGCAGCCGATTTACTCTTCTTGGTTATTTTGGCTCTTCCTTTTCGTACTAATTGTGAAATTGTTGGCATATATTTCTATATAAAATTATTTTAACCCTCACTTTTGAGGGCTGCAAAGGTAGAAATAAAAATTAATTTTTCAAATGTTATTGCATTAATTTTCAAGTGAATTAAAATTTTGACACCTCTTACATATCATATATTTACATTTTGCGTTAGCTTTACACACTAAACCCTATTGCAAAACGTGTTTAGAACTTTCATTTTACTCCTTTTTATATATTGTGTAAATGCAAACATAAGTTTTGGCCAAGACTTAATGTTACAAATTACCAGCAAAGATAGTTTAGAAACACAAACTATAAACCGAATAGGCTACAAAAACAAGCACAACAACTTTAAATCGGTCACGAATGAAATTAACAAGTTAAAAACAACGTTAATTAATAATGGCTATATAGGGACAAAAACATCTAGTGTAAAAAAAACAACCGATAGTCTTATTACCTGCGAAATGCTTTTAGGTAACAAAATTGACTCAGTCAAGATCTTCTTTAACGAAGAAAACAGCATCAAAACATATTTAAATGAAATAACCAGAAACACAACCACAAAAGACTATATTATAATTCCTTTCGAGGAAACTCAAAATACTCTCGAACAACTAAGCGCCAAGATAGTTGAATCAGGAGATCCGTTTTCGACAGTGAAACTCACCGAACACGTTATAAATAAGAACACACTAAAAGCCCATTTAACTTTAACACAAAAAGCAGAAAGCAGAAAAATTGACAAGATTATAGTAAAAGGGTATAAAAAATTCCCAAAAGCATATTTAAAACATAACTTAAAAATTAAAGAAGGAGATGTATTTAACCTAAATAGCACTAAAAAAAAACTATCCAATCTAGATCAATTACGTTTTTCTAGTCAAATAAAAGATCCTGAAGTTTTATTCACCAAAGACTCTACTATATTATATGTATATCTTAAAAAAACCAAAAGCAATAATTTTGATGGTTTTTTAGGGTTTGGAACAAACGAAGAAAGCGGCAACTTAGAATTTAACGGCTATCTAAACCTAGATTTAAACAATAATCTAAATCTAGGCGAATCATTCTCACTAATATATAAGAGCGATGAAAACGAACAACGAACATTTAATGCTAACTTAAAAATACCATATATATTTAACTCTCCAATCGGGGTTCAATTACAATTAAACCTATTTAAAAAAGATTCATCATTTACAACAGCATCTCAAAACGCCAAACTTTTATATCAGTTAAATGCAAAAAATGAAATTTCAGCTGGGGTAAAATCAATAAAGTCAAACAACTTATTAAGTAACACCAGTAACTTTACTCCTATTGAAGACTACGAATCCTTTTTCTACAACATAGGCTACCTACACCAAAACATACAAACAAACAATCGTTTATTCCCTGTTTCCACATACATTAATTTAGAATTAGGAACGGGATATAGAAATAGTGAAGAAAAAAACGAACAACACAATATATTTATTGATACCTATAAAATCTTTAATTTAAATCGTAAAAATAGTGTTTTCATAAAGGCTAATGGCGGCTATTTAATCTCTAATAATTATTTAGAAAACGAACTCTACCGGTTTGGAGGAATAAATTCTATTAGAGGCTTTAAAGAGAATAGCCTAGCCGCAAATTTATATGGCGTCATTAATACAGAATACAGATATTCACTAAGTCAAAGTATTTACCTTCATACCATTATAGATTTCTCTTACTTAGAGAATGACATTGTAAATCAGAAAGAAAAGCTTTACGGTTTTGGGTTAGGTTTTGGCATATTAACAAAAGCAGGGCTATTAAAATTCAACTATGCCAACGGCAAAACTGAAGCCCAAAAATTTAAGTTTTCCAACTCTCAAGTACACCTAAGCTTAACTTCATTTTTTTAGGAAAACTTTAGCTTCACACGGTGATTTTCGCAAAAAAATTCAAAATTTTAACCCTTATTTATTGTTTAATTAACTTTTTATTATGATTTTTGGCGTAGACTAATTCAAATAAAATATAAAATGAAAACAAAGTTTAGTGGAATTCTAACGCTATTTCTAGCGTTTGTTGTGCAACTTTCGTTCGCGCAAGAAAAAACAATTTCAGGAACGATATCCGATGAAAACGGATTACCACTCCCTGGAGTTAATGTTATTGTAAAAGGGACTACTAACGGTACCCAAACAGATTTTGACGGTAATTACTCTATCGGCGCTAACCAAGGCGATGTATTGTCTTATTCTTTTGTAGGTTACACTACTAAAGAAATGGCTGTTGGTGCTTCCAACACTATTAGCTTCGCTATGGAGCCTAATGTTGAAGCTATTGATGAAGTAGTAATTACAGCATTCAATGTTGAACGTACTGCTGATCAAATCACAACATCTAATCAAGTTGTTGATGCTGATGAAATAACTAAAGCTAACAACCCAAACGTTGTGCAAAGTTTAGCTGGTAAGGTTTCTGGTTTACAAATTAACACAACTAATTACGGTGTTGATCAAGATACAAGAATTGTATTTAGAGGGCCTAGATCTATTACAGGTAACAATGAAGCTTTAGTTGTAGTTGATGGTGTTATTCAATCAGCTAACTTTTTAAGCAATTTAAACCCTGAGTTAATTGAATCTGTTAACGCCATAAAAGGTGCGAATGGTGCTGCTTTATATGGGTCTAGAGGTGCAAACGGTGTGTTAATCGTTACCACTAAAAAAGGGGCTGAAGGCAGTAAAATGAGAGTAAACATAAATACATCAACGCAATTTGAATCTGTAGCCTATTTACCAGAAAGACAAACTCTTTACGGTCAAGGATGGGATGGTAACCACTACACTTATGAAAACGGTGGATGGGGACCAAGATATGATGGTTCTTTACAACCTGTAGGTTTACCTGACTATGATGGTAACTTTACTGTTAGACCATACGCTCCAATTGAGGATAATGTTAAAGACTTCTTCACAAACGGTACTACATTTCAAAACTCTGTAGCAATCTCAGGAGGAACAGCAACGTCAAGTACTTCTCTATTTGTTGGTAACCAAAGAACTGAATTCGTGATACCAGGAGATGAACTAAATAGAACAACAGTTAACTTTAAAGCTAATAAAAAATTAGGTAAGTTAACTATAGGTGGTAACGCTTCTTATGTTACAAGAAGTACAAATACAACCTCTAATGCCTTGTATGGTGAATTACTACATACACCAGGTAACGTTGATGTTAATGACTTCTCAACAGGAGATAACAACTTACACTGGAATGGTTATTTTAACTCGCCTTATTGGTATTTAAATAATCAAAGAAGTGACAACGATACTAATAGATTTAATGGTATTGGTGAAATAAAATACGACGTTAATGATAACATTAATGTGGTTTATCGTATCAGTGGTACATTGACTGAAACAACAGGTGAAAGCTACAGAAATGGCTTTACAGATGTCATTCAATTTAGTGGTTCAGACCGTTCTATTTTATCTAGTTATGCCACGTCAAAATCATCTTCTAGATCTATTTACTCTGATTTATTAGTGAATTTTGACTACGACTTATCTGATGATTTCTCGTTACAAGTGTTATTAGGTAACAACATCACAGATAACATGAGTAGCTCTGTTTCTCATAGCGATACAGACTTAACCATTGCTGGTTTCTACAATGCTCAAAACTATACTGGTGTACCAACTACTGGTAACTCAAAAGCAAGATCAAGAACAATAGGTTTATTTGGACAAGTAGACTTAGGCTATAAAGACTTTTTATTCTTATCTGCTACAGGACGAAATGATTGGACTTCTAGATTACATAAAGATAACAGATCGTTCTTCTATCCTAGTGTAGGTTTATCTTTTGTTCCTACAAAAGCTTTCCCATCTATAAAAGGTGATGTATTAGGTTATGCTAAAGTTTCTGCTAACTATGTACAAGTAGGTAATGCAAACGTTGGTACTTATGCTACTGATGTTGTTGGTGTTCAAGCAGGAGGCTATTCTTATGGGGACTTAAACTCGTTTGTTATAAACCCATCTATTACAGATCCTATGATTGAAAATGAATATATCAATTCATTAGAATTTAATCTTGATTTGGAGTTCTTTAAGCGTAGATTAACACTTAGTGGTTCTTATTATAACACAGAAAACAAAAACCAAATTATAGGCGTGCAAGGATCTTCTGCTTCAGGTGTATCTAACCTAACACAGAATATTGGTAAGACTTCTTCTGAAGGATTTGAAGTTGATTTAGGCTTCACACCTATTAGAACAGATAATTTTGAATGGACAAACAATTTAAGTTTTACAACTTATGAAACTAAGGTTGATGAATTAGCAGATGGTGTTAACAGTTTAGCTTTAACAAACTCAGTAGCTGGTATGGCTATCTTTGCTGAAGTAGGACAACCTTTCCCTGTTATTAAAGCAACCAGCTACGAAAGAGATCCTTATGGAAGAGTTCTTATAGATACTGATTCTCCATATAACGCTCCAAGAACAACATCAGAGTTTGTTAATCCACAAAAAACTACTCCAGATTATATTATTAATTATAATACGTCATTCAGCTACAAAGGCTTTACTTTATCCGCTGTAATGGATTACAGAACGGGTCATGTATTTGGATCGTTAACTGCTAGAGAATTAACATGGAGTGGTCATGCCCCTGTAACGGCGCAAAACGGAAGACAACCATTTATTTTCCCTAACTCTGCAATCGAGGTTTCTCCTGGAGTATATGAAGCTAATAATTCTTACACAACTGGTGGGAATACTATGGCTGATTATGTAAACTATTTCTCTGGAGATTATGCCGATGTTGGTGAGAATAATATTTTTGATGCCACAGCATTTAAAGTTAGAGAATTATCTCTTACTTATGAATTTCCAAGCAAGATTTTATCAAACACTAAAATTGATAGATTATCAGTTGGTGTAATTGCTAGAAACCCTATTACAGTTTTCCCTGATGAAAACATTGGTATTGACCCTGAGGTTAACTTTTCTACAGGAAATGCGCAAGGTATTAGTAATACAGCTCAATACCCTTCAACAAGATCTTTTGGTTTTAATGTCAATCTAACATTCTAAAAAAAATGAAAATGAAGAAAATAAAACACATATTTATTCTATCACTTGCACTATTTAGTATTGCAAGTTGTTCAGACTATTTGGATATAAATGAAGATCCAAATAACCCACAAGCAGAAAGTTTAAATCCAGATTTAATACTTCCTGCAGCGTTAACAGGACCTTTTTCGACTTTTACTTCCACAGGAAATTACCTAGGTAATTCCATGATGCAAAACTGGGCTGGAGATGTTACTAGTGTAACTGGTGGTTTTGTAGAAGAATTTACTTTAACTGGTATAGATAATACTTTTTATGCTGGTATTTGGGATGGTTTATTTAGCTCAACAGCTAACTTAACAGCAATTATTAATACAGATTTCCCTAATTATGAAAATCATATTGCTGTAGCCAAAATTATGAGAGCTTTTTACTTTCAATATTTAGTAGACCTTTATGGTGATATTCCTTTTACAGAAATGCACCAATTTCAAGAAAACTTAACTCCAGCTTATGATGATGCTGAAAGTGTTTATAGAGCTCTTTTACAAGATTTAACGGATGCTGTTGATCTTATAAATAATAATACAAATTTAGATACTGAAGAACTAGCCGATGCAGATGTTGTTTTTGCAGGTAATATGGCTATGTGGGAAAAGTTTGCTAACACAATAAAGTTACGTATTCTTTTAAGAGAATCTTTAAGAACTACAGGTGATGCTAGTTTTGTAAGTAATCAAATTGCAGCATTAAGTGGGCAACCTCTTTTAGGAGCTGGAGAAACAGTAACTATTAATCCTGGTTATTCTAATGATGCCGGCAAGCAAAACCCTTACTTTGCTAGTTATGGTGAAGATTCTGGAGGAAACGCAACATTTAACAGAGACTTTATAAGAGCAGCAGATTACGCTGTACAGTTTTTAAATGGTAGTACCAATGGTATATTCGATAACAGAATAAACGGTATTTACGAAGCCGAATCTGGTTTTGCTATTTTAGGTATTGTTCAAGGTGAAACTAATGATACAGCAACTCCAAACTCTGCTCGTATTGGACCATCTCTTGTTATTAGTAGTGAACAAGACGGAATTTTAATGACGTCTTCTGAAAGTTTACTATTACAAGCTGAGGCAGCAGAATATTATGGATTCCCAGGCTCAGGTTTAGATTACTTCCAACAAGCAATTACTGATTCTTTTGCTTTCCATGGTCTTGCTATGGGAACATATATGACTGATATTGAAACCGATAACGGAACCATTGATGGTGAAGGTTTAGGTTGGAATACTACTACAGATAAAAGAGAAGCTATTATGACTCAAAAGTGGATCGCCTTAAATGGAATTAATGGCTTAGAGTCTTTTGTTGAATATACAAGAACTGGTTATCCAGATGTACCGTTAGCAATTAACGCTTCACGTCCAGCAAGATTTATTAGACTTTTATACCCACAATCTGAGTATATCTCTAACTCTGCTAACGTTCCACAACAAAGCAATAGCGATATGTTCTCTGTTCCAGTATTCTGGAATGAATAATTAAAAAAATTCTATAAAAATGAAAAAAATGAAATTTACAAAACTAATTTTAGTCTCGTTCTTAGCATTAGCTTTTACATCTTGTTTAGTTGATGACGAAGAAAATGAACTTAGAGACTTTGACAATACTCCTCAATTTGTACAATTTGAGAGAGATGCTAGATCAGTAAACTTTGTAGTTGATTTAGGTGATGATCAAGATTATAATCTACCAATACTATTATCTAGAGCTAGTTCTAGTAATATTACTGTAACTTGGCATATAGAATCTATGGATCCAGATGTATATCCTGATTATGCTGAAGAAGGTGTTGAGTATGACGTAAATGCCACTTCTCCTATGACAATTGAAGCTGGTGAGACATTTGGAACTATTCCATTAACTGTTCATACTGCTAACTTAGATCCAGACAACGCTAAGTATATTACTGTTGTTATTGACGAGATAAGTGCTTCAGGATACATTATATCTGAAGACTTTAAATCTATCGATTTAACATTACAAGGTATTTGTCAAGCTGATTTAGCAGGAACTTACGTTATGACAAACGATGTTTGTCCTGGTACAAGTCAAGAGGTTCAAATTATTGATAATGGAGATGGTACTTTTGATATCACTGAAGCCGATGGTGGTTTATTGCACATGTGCTCTACTAACGATATAGCAAACCCTGGAACCATTTCAATTTTATGTGGAGGTATTGTAGCAGTAGATACACAACCTGTTTATTGCGGATACGCTGATGGAGCAATAGGATGTATTGATGGCGGTATGTACAATGCTGAGACTGGTACCTTAACCATGGAACATAGTCAATCATTCTTTGGTTGGGCTGGATCAACGTACACCTCAACTTATGTTAAACAATAAAATTTATGAAAATGACAAAATTTAATAATTTAAAATATTTATTGTTAGGAGCTTTTGCAGTATCAATCTACTCTTGTAGTAGTGTAGATAACGACGTTCAAGACTATGATTCTAGCAATAAACCACAAGCTAGTGCCTTAAATAATAGTGCTAGTGCAGCTGAAGGTGAGATTGTAACCTTTACAATTAACCTAGATAAAGCGACCAATAGAGACTCTAATCTTTTTGTAGTAGTAGATGAAGACTCTGAAGCTATAGAGCATGAAGACTTTGAAATTCTTTTAAATGATCAAATTGATCCTGGAGATTGGGGATTACAAGAAGGAGATAAAGTTTTAACTATTCCTGCTTACTCAACTTCTATAGATTTTTCTGTTGAATTATTAGTTGATGATGCTTATGATCTTGATGAAGAAGTAAAACTAAAAGTTTTATCAAGAAGAAATATGGCAGCTTATATTTATGATGAAATCCCATTAACTATTGATGTTACAAATACTGCAGCAGATTATATTACTATGACATTTGATTGGGAGAGAACTTTTACTTATAATGATACTGAATATTCATTATGTGAAGTAGGTTATGATAATGATTTTATTTTAGCTGATGCTGATTTCAATTTATTATCTTACTTAGCAGCTACTGCAGATTGTCCTGAACAAGCAATTATACCTTTATCTTTAGGAGAAGGCGATTTTCACGTGTTCCAAACACTATATGAAAACGCAAGCTTAGATCTTTTAGGTTTAGATTTTAATATTCCTATTACAGTATCTTACCTTAGAGGAGGTACACAGTTATCTGGAAGCTATGTTCAAACAGATGAAAATGCATATGACACTACTCAACCATCAGATCCAGGCTTAGCACTTCCTCCAACGTATGTTATTTCATTTAACATTACAGGAGATGTTGTTACTATTTTTGATGTAACAACAGGTGAAACTTTAGGTTCTGGTAGACAAGCAGAGTTAGGTTCTTTACTAACAGGTTTTTCAAATTTACCTGCTAGAAACAAATAAAATCTTTTTTATAAAAAGATAAAAAAGCGACTGAAATTTTCAGTCGCTTTTTTTATACCTTTACCCCATGGAAAAAAACACTCAAATATTTGGTTTACGTGCTATTATTGAAGCCATAGAATCTGGAAAAACAGTTGATAAGCTTTTTATCCAAAAAGGCTTACAAGGCGAATTATATAAAGAGTTACATGATCTCGTTAAAAAAGAAAATATTTCCTATAGCGTAGTTCCTGTTGAAAAATTAAATAGACTCTCACATAAAAACCATCAGGGTGTTGTTGCGCAAATCTCACCTATCGACTTTTATGATTTAGACAACTTGGTTATGAGTGTTATAGAATCTGGAAAAACACCTCTATTTTTATTGTTAGACCAACTAAGCGATGTTAGAAACTTTGGTGCTATTATAAGAACTGCCGAATGTACAGGGGTTAATGGTATTATTATTCAGAAAAAAGGTGGCGCTCCAGTAAATGCCGACACAATTAAAACAAGTGCTGGTGCAGTTTTTAAAATCCCCATTTGTAAAGTAGATCATATTAAAGATGCTGTATTTCATTTACAGGCTTCTGGTATAAAAGTGGTAGCTGCTACTGAAAAAACAGATAATTTTATTTATGATGTTTCCTTTAAAGAACCTACAGGTATTATAATGGGTGCTGAAGGCAAAGGTATTTCCCCTTCGGTTTTAAAAGCTGTAGATGAAAAAGCAAAACTACCATTGCTTGGCGATATAGAGTCTTTAAATGTTTCTGTAGCTTGTGGTGCCTTTTTGTATGAAGTAGTTAGACAAAGACATTAGTCCTTATTGTCTTCTTTAAAAATATAATTTACCCTATAAGAAGAGTTTTCATCTGTTTCAAATTCTTCTTCTGGTAGTGTTTCAATAAAATTACCGTCTTCATCAAAATGCTTTAAAAATGGGTCATCATCTTCGTTATACTCAGGATCTTCCCACTCATATTTAACTGGTTTTGCTATCTTATTTCTAAAAATAAAAGCAAACAATAATCCTGTAATTAACCCCGACAAGTGTCCTTCCCAAGACATTTGCTCTTTAACTGGAAAAATGTACCATAACATGCTTCCGTAAAGAAAAACAACTAATAAAGACAAAGCAATAAGTCTAAAGTGTTTAGCAAAAACACCCTTAAAAAAAGTAAAACTCACCAATACATAAATTACGCCACTTGCTCCAATATGGTAAGATGGTCGTCCTATAAGCCAAGTTAGCAAACCCGAAAGCAGAACTCCATAAACAATTACGTTCCATGCAATGTCTTTGTAGAAAAAAAACATGGCAGCAGTTAAAACAAATAAGGGTATGGTATTATGATATAAGTGCGTAATATTGGAATGTATAAAAGGGCTGAATACAATACCCTTTAAACCAGACAACGATTGTGGATAAACACCTAAAAACGTAAAATCTAAACCAAATCTAATCTCAACCCAAAACACCACCCAAATAATTAAAACAAATAATATAGGGTAAAGTACTACACCATTGGTAAACTTAAAATTGTCGTCATGTAAGTGATTCATATTAACTTTATAAGCAAAAGGTAATCCAATATAGACTGATGTGATAAAATGTCAGTAATCAACATCTTTTAATTCCACTTAAATTACATTATTTTTACCACATGAACGAACCATTGGCAGAACGATTACGACCAAAATCTTTGGAAGACTATATTAGTCAGAAACATCTTGTGGGTGACAAAGGTGTATTAACCAAACATATCGAGCAAGGTATTATTCCATCTATGATTTTTTGGGGACCACCAGGAACAGGTAAAACGACCTTGGCTAACATTATTGCCGAACAATCAAAAAGACCATTTTACACACTTAGCGCCATAAATTCTGGAGTAAAAGATGTTCGAGAAGTTATTGAAAAGGCAAAAAATAGTGGTGGCTTGTTTACAACTAAAAACCCTATTCTATTTATTGATGAAATTCATAGATTTAGTAAATCGCAACAAGATTCCTTATTACAAGCTGTTGAAAAAGGCTGGGTTACTTTAATTGGTGCCACAACAGAAAACCCAAGCTTTGAAGTGATTCCTGCCCTACTTTCACGATGTCAAGTTTATATTTTAAATGCTTTTGAAAAAACCGATTTAGAAGCCCTTTTAACGCGTGCAATTGAAAAAGATGAACAACTAGCTAAAAAAAACATCACCCTTAAAGAAACCGATGCTTTATTACGTCTTTCTGGTGGTGATGCTAGGAAACTACTTAATATTTTTGAATTAATCATTACATCGGAAACCGCAGAAGAAATTACAATAACAAACGAATTTGTTTTAAATAAAGTACAAAGTAATACCGTACGTTACGATAAAACGGGCGAGCAACATTACGATATCATTTCAGCTTTTATAAAATCTATTCGTGGTAGCGACCCCAATGGAGCTGTTTACTGGTTGGCAAGAATGATTGAAGGTGGTGAAGATGTTAAATTTATAGCTAGACGCTTGTTAATTTTAGCAAGTGAAGATATTGGAAATGCTAATCCTACAGCATTAGTAATTGCTAATAATACATTTCAAGCTGTTTCGGTTATAGGCAACCCAGAATCTAGAATTATTTTAAGCCAATGTGCCACTTACCTAGCCTGCTCGCCTAAAAGTAATACTGCATATCAAGCTATTAATTCGGCACAAGCTATGGTTAAACAAACAGGCGATTTAAGTGTACCTCTTGAAATTAGAAATGCGCCAACTAAATTAATGAAAGATTTAGGCTATGGCGATAATTATAAATACGCCCATAATTACAATAATAATTTTGCTGAACAAGAATTTCTTCCCAAAGAAATTACTGGAGAGAAATTTTACGAACCAGGTAATAATGCAAGAGAAAATGCCCAACGTGACTTTTTAAAAAAACGTTGGAAAAATAAATACGGCTATTAAAACTTAAGGTCTATAACTTTAACCTGTAAGTCTCCAGTATTTAATTGCTCTGCTTTAACCCAATTACCATTAAGCTTATAAACAACTGCATTTTTATCTTTAATCATATAAATATCTTCCTTTCCTGTATATAATAATGTAAAGGCTTTTTCGCCATTGGTAAAAACATCGTAAGAGAACACCCCATTGGAATTAAGTTTAGCTTGATACACTAAAGCTGAATCGGTTGTTTTTGAAGGTGCTGCCTCTTTTGCTACTTGAGTTGTTGTAGCTATATCTACATTAACAGTATTATTTATTGGTTTTGATTTATCTTCTTTTAATTGCTTAATCTCAGCTTTGAGTTGTTTTACCTCTTCACTATCGCTTTTGTTATCCTCTGGCAATGGTTCGTAAGCGTATTGTAACATATCTATAGACACAAAAGCATCTCTAAGTGCTTTATTGTAAGCTACAACATATTTTTTTTCTCTACTCTGTCCTAATTTAGATTCGTAAACGATATCCTTTTTGCAGTCCTTTAAAACTACTTTTAATTTGGTTAAAAACAGACCACCATCTTTTTCTACATTGCTGTACAAGGCTAAACATCCGTTTTTTTGCAAGTCTTCTGGGTACTCATCGCCTTCCATAATTGCAGTAAAACCATATTTTTCGAATAAAAACTGTGATAAAGAATTTAATCGGTACTTATCAGGTTCACCTAAAAAGTCATAACTCTTAGGAACGACAACATATTTATAATTATTTATATTTTTTTGTGTGTAAGCTGATAATGTTAAAAACAGCGTTAACAATAATAAACAAGTCCTTTTCATGTAAAATATTTTAATTGTAAGTATAGTATTTATAAGTAATCCTTTAACTCTTGTAAACTCGTAATTTGTTTAATACCATTATCTACAGAAGTATTGTTTAAGTTATAAAAAATAGCATCAATGCCAACATTTAATGCGCCATAAATATCAGCTTCTAAATTATCACCTATCATAATGCTTTGCTCTGGTGAAGTATTTGCTAATGTTATAGCATGATTAAAAATTTTCGAGTTTGGTTTTTTCACACCAACAGATTCAGAATCTGTTACCGATTTAAAGAAAACGTCTATTTTAGAATTGACTAGTTTTTTTCGTTGTACTTGATTAAAACCGTTGGTAATAATATGCAATTGGTAGTCTTTTGATAAATAATGTAATATCTCTACAGCGTTATTAAAAAGATGATTATAAGTAGATAAATACGTAATATAATCGTCTGAAAGTTTATTTATAGTCGTTTCATGAACTTGTAACTTAAGTATAGTAAACGTATCCTGTAACCTATTAAATCTAAGGTTTTTCTTATCTATTTTTTCTTCACGGTATAGTTTCCAATATTGAAAATTTATGGGTTCATATACAGAGACAAACTCATCTAAATCTACTTCAATATCATTTATTTTAAATATTTTATCAAAAGTTAGCTTTGAGTTTTTATCAAAATCCCAAAGTGTATGATCTAAATCAAAAAAAACATCGGTTATTCCGTTAAGCTTCATATTTCGAATCTAACATTAAATTAAAAAGTTCTTTAAATCCTTGCCAACGTTCTATTTCACTAAACGTGTAATTATGAAAAACTGGTGCAAACTCACCTTTTACTGCCTTAATTTCTTTAATTAATTCATTAATGGCTTTTTTCTTATCTAATTGCGAATGAATTTTTAATAAGGCATAATCCATTAAATGATAAGGATGAACCTTTAGTGGGGTTTGTATTTCATAATCTAAGTCATAAAAGTAGAATGGCGTACATGTTCCGGCTCGAAACCCTAAATGATTAACATAGCCCATCGTATAATCTTCAAAAATCTCTAAGTCCACCAAATTACGGTAAGCCTCTGGCAAATTAAGCTTTGAAAACGATTGTCTAGAAGCTGACAACGATGTGTTTAATATAGACTCCATTCGTATTTTTTCTTTCTTTAGAATACTACTATTCTCTAAAGCAAAATATGATGCTTTTAGACCAACATGACAATAATCTGCCACGTGTTTTATTAATGAAATATATTGCTTTTTTTGTGCGCTAACACCTTTATCAAAAGTTGAATAATCACCAATTAAAAAGAAAAATTGAAATTTAAAATCGTACTGTTTCTGTTTGTTCAGAATGTACTTATAGGTATCGTAAGGATCATGGCGTAAACCAAACAAAACTAAAAACCTTAAGTAGAGTTTTTTTAACTTAAAATTCACTAAGTCTTTTAAGGTTCCTCCTATGGTTCTTAGCAATCCTTTCTGTTTAAAATCGTAAGGTGAAGGAACGTCTATTATGGGTTTAATATCGTAACTCTTTTCAGGAAATTGAAATTCCGGAAACTGTTTTTGTAACACAGTTTTTAACTTGTAAGACCAAATATCTACAACTGGTTGATGTAAAAAATCGTGCTTAAAAGCTAGACTTTCGGTGGCTGTAAAACGACCATACTCATCTTTTACATGTGGTAAATACTCTTCATATCGACTTAACAAATAAAATGTTGCTGCAAAAATATCAAAAGGTAAGGTGCTTTTTTCCGTTGTGGAAAAAAAACCTTTTGTATCATCCCAATCTTGAACATAAAAATCTAAATCAGATAATCCTTGTTCAAATAGCAATTCATGGCTTCTTACAAAAACTTCACTGCTTAATGGCTGTTTTGTATAAGACATTTTTATACTATTATGTGCAATAAACTCCTCTACTTTTGTCGTGAAGTTTACAGGAACACCTAAAACACGTGTACAAATATGCTTAAAAGCATAGGTTAATCGCGGTGTGATTTTATGAGTATAAACTAATAGCATTAAAAGTATTTATATAACACCTTCATCGGCAAAGCTAAAGTAAGCATTTTCGGTTACGATAAGATGATCTAGTACTTTAATATCTAAACTTTGTCCTGCTTCTTTTAACTTTTGTGTTATCTGTTTATCTGCCGCACTTGGCTTTAACGTTCCCGAAGGATGGTTATGAGTTAAAATTATAGCTGTTGCACCACATTCCAAGGCTGTTTTCATAACCAAACGCACATCAACCAGAGTTCCGGTAATACCACCTTTGCTTAACTGAAGTTTCTGTAAAACTTTATTAGAATTGTTTAAATAAATAATCCAGAATTCTTCGTGTGGTAATTCGCCTATTATGGGTTGCATTAATTCGAATACTGAAATACTGGAGGTTATTTTTTTTCGTTTTAAAGCATCTTCTCCCCTACGTCGTCTTCCTAATTCCATGGCAGCAGCAATACTTATAGCCTTAGCTTCGCCTATTCCTTTAAATGCCATTAATTGCTTTAAAGATAGTTTTCCTAATTCGTTTAAGTTATTGTCTACACTTGCTAGAATACGTTTACAAAGCTCTACAGCACTTTCTTCTCGACTACCTGAACCTATGAGAATAGCCACCAACTCGGCATCGCTTAATACAGATTTTCCTTTATCGCGTAGCTTTTCTCTTGGTTGATCATCTTGATTCCAATGCTTTATAGAAAACGAACTAGTTTTATCAGTCATTTTATAAATATAAATATTGTATTTTTATAAATCAACTTACAGGACATTCTAAATTGGCGTATCCACCTAAAATTCATCAAGATAACAACAAAGCTCACATGATTGCCATGATGGCGAAATTTCCTCTAGCTACACTTATCTCGGTAAAAAATGATGAGCCAGTTGTTACACATTTACCGCTTATTTATAATGACAACAAGCTTATTGGACATGTAGATAAGTTTAATCCCCAAGCCGAATTATTAAAAGATAACCAGCCTGTTACTATTATTTTTTCTGGACCGCAATGCTACATTTCTCCTAGCATGTACAAAACCGAACAACTCCCTACTTGGAACTACGTAAAAGTGCATTTAAAAGGAATAGCTACGGAAATTACGGATGCAGATAAAATTAAACAAAGTATGATTAACATGACCACCTTTTTAGAGCCTGAAAATGCCTATATTTTAAAAGCCGACAACCCAAAAATGGAAGCTTATTTACCCTACGTAAAAGGGTTTGAAATAACCATTTCGCATTGGGAAGGCAAGTTTAAACTCTCCCAAAACCGCAACACAGAAGATTTTGAATTAGCTAAACAAGAACTCATAAAACAGCATCAAAAAAGTATTGAAAAGTTTTTGAACAAGATGTTTTAGTTTAGCTTAATCTAAATTATCATCAATTAGTTCTGAACAAAACCTATCATTTAAGCTAACTATCTTTTTAATCAAAATCCTTCTGTTCTAGTTCAAAAAGCTCTTCAACTCTCTTACTAAGGTACTTTGCTATTTTTAGAGACAACATTGTTGACGGAACATAACGACTGGATTCAATAGATATGATTGTTTGACGAGATACATTAAGTAATTCGGCTAGTTTCTCTTGTGTTAATCCTTTATCTTTTCTTATTACCTTAACATTATTCTTCATGTTTGTAAATTTCAAAGTGAAGAATGTAATTAAAACGTGTAATGTATGTTAACCAAAAAATGAAAATTGTTGCAATAAAAAATAACATTAAACCAGCATCTTTTGGCGGATTTTTCATTAAACCAACCCAAATTAAGCCTATAGTTATAATTACAATTTGTAATAAAGCAGCAAACTGAAAAGACTCTAATCGTATATTTTTTATCATTTCATCTTCTATTTTTTCTTTAGAAAATGCCAAAGCATAAAGACCAAACATAAAAGAGAAAAAGCCAAGAATTGCAAAACTTATATTCAATAAGGTCGGATTTGTAAGTCCAATAATTTTTGAAAAACTTGATATCCACCCCTTCTGCATGACTAACCAAAGAAAAAATCCAATTGGTGCTATAATTAGCCCCATTTTTTTAAAACGATGTGGTAGAAGTTTAAACATAATATTATTTTTTGTAAAGTTTTCTTTACGTAAAGTTAGCTTTACATTTTTTAAATAACAAATATTTGAACTATTATTTTTTCATCAATTTTATTGAACAAAGTAAGTATCCAATCGACGCTCTACAACATGTATTGGATCTGAAACAAATGAACTAGTATCATAAATCAACCCAATACCATCTGAATAATAAAAATGATCCTTTCCTGGAAGTTGATTCCCATTAGAGTCAATTGCATAACGCTCAAAATAAATACAGCTAAAAGTTCCAGATTCTACAGAAAGGGTTTCCTGCTCTTGCATAAGCTTTTCGTAAATAGTTCCCCAGTTTTGAGCATTCAATTCCCTTTGCTCATAATCGTTATTGGTGAATTTGATTTGACCTGTTTCCCAAATCAAATACCCTAAGGAATCCCTTAATAACTCAAAATGTTCTCCATTAGGGTTACAATAGGTTATGCCATCTTCATTTCCAGTGGTTTTAGTTCTAAACTCATAATAGGTACTTCCATCAATCATTTCTGTACCAACAATACTGACAGAGTCCACAACTCCTGTATTCTCATAAAACTCAGTATTAATGTTGTATTTATAGTTTTTGTAAACCCACCAATTGCCTACTTCCAAAGCATAAAAATTGGCTTCATCATCTTGTTGAATTTGAGAATCATCAGAAGTACAAGAAAAGATTAATATTGCTAGAGCAAATAATAACAAATTACGAATCATATTAATAAATTAAATTAGTTAATAAACGTAATTGTCTTTTATAAAAAGTAGTAAATGGTTAGTATGTCTTAGAAACGGTACACTTGTTATTTATTGTGTTATTAATAAACATAAGATCCTGAACCAAATCCAGAATGATAAAGTTACTTAATTAATCCTTCTACTTCATCAAAGTCTAAACCACCATAATTACCTGAACTCATTAGCAACAAGGCTTTGTTATTAAAATCTTGGGAAAATAAATAACTCTTAAAATCGTCTGGGTTGGTATAAATAATCAAGTCATCACGATCAAAAGCTTGCGCTATTTGCTCATGGGTAACAGCATCAAGTTTCTTAATCTCAACAGCATGTGGTGAATAAAACACTACGGCAACATCGGCTGCATCTAAGGCACCTTTATATTCCTTTATAAATTCGGCATTTAAACTACTATAAGTATGTAATTCCAAACAAGCCAATAGAGTTCGGTTGGGATATTGCTCTTTTAAAGCTGTTGTAGTTGCTTTTACCTTGCTGGGCGAGTGCGCAAAATCCTTATAAGCTACACTTGTTGATGTTTCTGCTATTTTTTCCAAACGTTTACTAGCGCCTTTAAATGTAGAAATAGCTTCATAAAAATCGTCTTCATCAATGCCCATATGTTGGCAAATCCATTTAGCGCCAGCCAGATTATTTAAATTATGAGCACCAAAAATTTCAATAGGCATTGGTCCTTCTGGCGTGTCTAAAAGTGTTTCACCGTTTTCTATGGTATATTCTGGGGTATGATATCCTATTTTTCGTATAGGGTTTTCGCTAGCTTCTACAACACGTTTTACCTCATTATCTTCCTCGTTATAATTAATACTTCCGCCTTGCACAATACTATCGACAAAAATTTTAAATTGCTCTACATAGTTTTCATAAGTTGGAAATACATTAATATGATCCCAAGCAATACCACTTAATAAAGCGATGTTTGGTTTGTATAAATGAAATTTTGGGCGTCTATCTATAGGTGAGCTTAAATACTCATCACCTTCCAAAACGATAAAATCATTGTCCTCGGTGAGTTTTACCATCACATCAAAACCGTCCAATTGTGCACCAACCATAAAGTCGACATCGCGATCATGATAGTTCATAACATGTAAAATCATTGATGTTATAGTGGTTTTTCCATGGCTTCCCCCAATAACTACACGTGTTTTATCTTTAGATTGTTCGTATAAAAACTCTGGATAGCTATAAATTTTCAATCCTAACTCTTGGGCTTTTAACAGCTCGGGGTTATCGGCTTTAGCGTGCATTCCTAATACAATAGCATCAAGGGTTTTGGTGATTTTCTCTGGAAACCATCCAAATTGTTCGGGTAATAATCCTTTAGCTTCTAATCGCGATTTTGACGGATCGAAAATCGTGTCGTCGCTTCCGGTTACTTGATACCCTTTATTGTGCAATGCTATGGCTAGATTATGCATAGCTGCACCACCAATAGCGATAAAATGTACATTCATAAAACTTGCAATTGAAACCTCAAAGATATAGGTTTTTCTTGGAAGCAAGAAGTATGTAAAGCCTTAATCTATTTTGGTTTTTATTTCAGAAATTCGCTCTAAAAAGCTATCGTCTCCTAACTTATTATAGGCTTCTTGTAGAGTATTGACAGCCATTTGGTATTTTTCAAAAGTCACATATAAGTCTATCAAATGCATGTAACAGGTTTTGCTTCCTCCTACCGAAACAGCTTTTTTATAATTGGTTTCCGCAATTTTAAAGTCTTCTTTGTATTCAGACACTTGCCCCAAAGCTAGAAAGCCATCAACGGCGGATAATGCTTGCAATTTTTTAGCGTAATTCAAGGCTTTTTTATTGCTTCCACCAACAATTCCTGGAACGTACAAGTAATAATGTACTAAAGCCCAATGCGCGTTAATGTGCTTAGGATTTAGTTGAGTGGCTTTTAAAAATGCTTGTTCAACATCATTAATCATCATTAACGCTTGTAGCTTATTAACAGACTTAGCTTTCATACCTAACGCACCGCCATATTTATAATGGTAATTAGCATTGTACGGTTTTAACTCAGTAAGATTTTTGTAAATAGTAATGGCCTTATCCCAGTCTTTTAAATAACCGTAAGTATCTCCTAAAAGCTCTTGCGCTTTCAAATTTGTTGGTTGAGCCGCAAAAAGTTTTTCGGCCTGTTCTTTTGCAGTGCGATACTCTTTCTGGGCAAGTAAGCTTGATATATTTTCTACTTCAGATTGTCCAAAAACTGAAATAGTACACACAAAAAAGATAACTAACCGAAGCATATCAAATTGTAGAAATTAAAAAATTGCTTTTTCAAGATTACTTAAAATTTAGCTAACTTCACTTAAAGTTAACTACATTTTTACACCAATTCATTTATTTTGGAATACATTTTGAATGTAACTTTTGAAGAACTCAACACATATGAAATATTTTACGGCACTTTTAATGATTATACTTTTTGCTCACACAACACAAGCTCAAGACAATTATGAGTCTCTCTGGAAACAAGTTGAAGATTTTGATAACAAAGGCCTACCAAAATCGGCTTTAAAAATTGTTGAGCAAATTGAAAGTCAGGCCAAAAAAGAGGATAATAAACCGCAGCAAATAAAAACTTTACTGTTTAAAAGTAAATATGCTTTAATTCTAGAAGAAGATGCACAACTGAATATTATAAACGATTTTAAAACCGAAATCATTAATAACGACTCAGCTACTAAAGCCGTGTTGGAAAACATGTTGGCTACCTTATATTGGCAATATTTTCAGAAAAATAGATGGAAATTTTACGACCGTACCAAAACTTCTGAAAAAGTTGATAACACCGATTTTAGAACTTGGGATTTGCAAACTTTATTCGAAGAAATTAGTTGCTATTACCAAAACTCGTTAAGTGATTCCAAACAGTTACAAAGTATAACTGTTCATGATTTTAAAAGTATTATCACAACAGCTGAAGGCTCGAAAAAACTCAGACCTACACTTTACGATATTTTAGCACATAACGCACTATCATTTTATAAAACCGATGAAAACAGCATTAGTAAACCTGCGTACAAATTTGAAATTGACAACCCTGAGCTTTTAACTACAGCTAGTGAGTTTTCAAAACTAAATATTGTTTCAAAAGACACCACATCTCTTCAACTTAACGCCTTAAAACTATATCAAAACCTTACAGCATATCATTTAAAAAGGAAATCACCAGAAGCCTTAGTTGAAGTGGACCTTGAACGCTTAAATTTTGTTTACAACAATAGTACATTCACAAATAAAGATAAGGTACTTTTAAAAGCCCTAGACCAGAATATAGCAAAGTACAAAGGGCAAGCTATTTCGGGTTTGTATGCGTTTGAAAAAGCTAAAATATTAAAGAAACAAGGACATACTTATAATGCAAAAACAAACGAAGATAATAGATGGAAGTTGAAGGAAGCCTTGGCAATTTGCAATAACTACATTTTTGCTTACCCGAAAAGTCGGGCCGCAAAAAAATTAGAAGTCCTTAAAGAACAAATTCTTAGCGAACAGCTTCAAATTACATCAGAAACGCAATCTCCTATTAATACGCATGCTAAAGTTTTAGTACGTTATAAGAATATAAATGCTTTAAATTTTAAAATCTACAACGCATCGTATTCGCAAATAAAGGCTTTTAATAAAATTTACCGAGAAGATAAAAAGCGTTTATTCCTCAATAAATTATCAACACACAAAGAATTTACAAGTAAATTAAAAAACGAAAACGATTACCAAATTCATACAACCGAAGTCGGTATTCCACAGCTTAACAATGGACATTATATTATTACAGCCAATGTAAATAATACCGAACAAACTTTTGCCGCAAAAACCATTCAAGTCACCAATCTTGCCATTGTAGAATTAACCGATGATTTTCAATATCGTTTTCAAATTATTAACCGTAATAATGGACAACCTATTAGTGGTGCTAAAATAGTATTAACGTATCAAAAAAATTATAACAAGACTACGTTTAACGAAACTTACACCACAGATCCTCAAGGTTTTTTCAATAGAAGTAAACAAGGTAATGAGCGATTAAGAAACGTTAATATTAATGTAAATTGCAACAATGATACAGCTGATTTTGGAGAGTTTTACTTGTATAACTACCGTAACAACAATCCAGAAAACGAAATCCAACACAAAGGTTTTTTGTTTACCGACAGAAGTATTTACAGACCTGGACAAACCGTATATTTTAAAGGAATAAACACCATTATAAAAAACGGAACGACCAAAATTAACGCAGGACAAGCCGCCAAAATCAGACTCAAAAATGTTAATGACGAAGTGGTTAGCGAACTACTTTTAAAAACCAACGAATATGGCTCGGTTTCAGGAGAATTCATTTTACCAAACAACGGCCTAACTGGAAGTTATAGTTTGGATATGTTTTGTGGCGAATATACTTATGCCAACATCTCTGTTGAAGAATACAAGCGCCCAAAATTTGAAACCAATTTCAATCCTGTAAGCGAAACCTTTAAAGTCAACGATTCTGTCACGGTAAACGGAACCGCAAAAGCTTATGCAGGAAGTAATATTTCCAACGCCAAAGTGGTCTATCGTGTACATAGAAAAGTACAGTTCCCAAGATGGTATTATTGGTCAAGACCTTGGTTTAACAGTGAGCCTCAAGAAATTGCCTTTGGCGAAACCACAACCAATGACAACGGGGAATTCAATATTACGTTCTTGGCACTTCCAGACCAGAATGTGAACAAAGATAACCTACCTACATTTCAATATGAAGTCACGGCAGATGTTACCGACATTAACGGTGAAACTAGAAGTAGCACAACCTTTGTCAATGTTGGCTATCACGCTTTGACAGCAAAAATCCTGGTTGAAAACACCTTGGACAAATCTAATAACAAGCATCAACTTACCATAGATACCAAAAACCTAAACGGTGAGTTTGTTCCTGCAATAGGAACCATAAAAATGTATAAATTAAACGCACCAAATCGTGTGCTTAGACCACGACCTTGGGAGTCACCAGATTACCAAGAAATTGCCAAAAATGAGTTTTTGAAAAAATTCCCTAACGAAGCCTATACCAATGAAAGTGATTCAAAAAATTGGGAAAAAGGCGAGTTGGTGTTTGAAGAATCTTTCAATACTGAAAATTCCAAGGAGCTGTTGTTGGGCAACATTAAAAAGTGGGAATCCGGCAAATATCTTATCACTTTGGAAACGGAGGACAAATTTGGGCAATCAGTAAAAGACCAAACTAGAACAACACTTTATAGTACTAAAGACAAAACCTTAGCCGATAATCAACTATTCAGTATTACAACCGATACATCAAGCTATCAACCTAATGATAGAGTAAATGTTATCATAGGATCTTCAGCTAAGAATATGGTGGTCACACTAGCCGTTGAAAAAGATAAACGTCTGGTTAAAACCGAAATTATCACACTCAATAATCAGAAAAAAACGATTAGTATTCCCGTGACTAAAAAAGATATCGGCGGATTTGCCGTGCATTATAATTATGCATTTGCTAATAGTTTTGGTTCTGGGGTTAAAATGATTGCTGTCCCCTACCCTAAAACCGATTTAGAAATTGAAACCACAACCTTTAGAGACAAGCTTCAACCAGGTGAAAAAGAAACGTGGAGTTTTAAGGTAAAAGGGCCTAAAGGTGAGCAAGTTTCAGCCGAATTATTGGCTAGTATGTACGACAAGTCGTTAGACCAATTTAAACCACATAGTTGGAATTTTACCCCATTACAACAACCTATTTACAATTCGTATTTACGTAAAAACGCCCGTTTAAGTTTTGCTATTAATGGCTTTAGAGTGTACAACCAAAATCTTTTGTATGCTAATTATCCACTACAAGAATATGATGAATTAAATTGGTTTGGATTACACTTAGGAAACCGACACCAGATGTTACGTGGTAAGGTTTCTGGTATTGCGATAAACGAAATGGTTGCTGAAGATGCTGAAATGGATGAAGTAGTTACTACATCATTTGGAGTTACAAGAGACACTAAAATAACTTTTAGAGGAGATCGATCTATATCAAGTAAAAATAAAGCACTAATCGTTATCGATGGCAAAATAGCTTCTGAAGAAGAACTACAAAATTTATCTTCCAATCAAATCCTAAAAGCAGATACTTTAAAAGGAGCTAATGGTGCCGCTCTTTATGGCTCACAAGGTGCTAATGGTGTGCTTGTCATAACAACTAAAAAAACTGATTTATCTCTAGTTCAAACTCGTAAAAACCTCCAAGAAACGGCCTTTTTCTATCCGCAGTTACAAACCGATAAAGATGGCAATGTAAGTTTTAGTTTTACAACACCAGAAGCTTTAACTCAATGGAAGTTACAACTTTTAGGGCATACCAAAACACTGGAAAGTGCAATAACCCGTTTGGAAACCGTGACACAAAAAGAACTTATGGTCATACCAAACACACCTCGGTTTTTACGTCACGGCGACAAGATTGTTATTAGCACCAAAATCGCCAATCTGTCCGATAAAACTTTATCTGGGCAAGCGCAATTGCAATTACTTGATGCTGTAACTGGAAAAGTCATTACCGAGACGATAATTAGTTCGAGTGCTATTGAAAGCTTTTCTATAAAACAAAACGGCAACACTCAAATTGCTTGGAGTTTGTCAATCCCAGAAAATATCAATGCCATTCAATATAAAATTCTGGCCAAAGCTGGCGATTTTAGTGATGGCGAACAAAACGCATTACCTGTTTTATCTAACAGAATGTTAGTTACTGAAACGTTGCCGATGTGGATAAAAAGCAACGAAACCAGAACGTTTACGTTAGACAAATTAAAAACCAATACCTCAACCACCTTAAAACATCATAAATTAACTCTGGAAATGACTTCCAATCCGGCTTGGTATGCCGTTCAAGCCTTGCCATACTTAATGGAGTATCCGTATGATTGCAACGAGCAAACGTTTAGCCGATATTACGCTAATGCCTTGGCGAGTCATATTGCCAACAGTAATCCGAGAATTCAGGAGGTGTTTAAGCAATGGGCTTCTCAAGATGCACTTATTAGTAATCTGGAAAAGAATGAAGACTTAAAAAACATTCTTATTCAAGAAACACCTTGGTTACGCGACGCACAAAGTGAAACCGAACAAAAAAAGCGCATTGCCTTGTTGTTTGACCTCAACAAAATGAACAACGAACTACAAAACACCTTACGTAAGCTCAAACAAAATCAAATGGATAATGGCGCTTGGGCATGGTTTAATGGCGGACGACCAAACCGTTTTATTACGCAACACATCATCACTGGATTTGGGCATTTAAAACGCCTCAATGTTATTCCGACAGAGCAAAGCGACGAGGAATCTCAAATGATAAACAAAGCTATTAGGTATCTCGATTCAAAACTTGTTGAAGAATACAATAACCTTAAAAAACACAATAAAAATGTCGATTTAAGCAAAGATCATTTGACTTATACACAACTGCATTACTTGTATATGCGTAGCTTTTTTCCAGAAATCGAACAATCCAAAGAAGTCAAAAATATTTCCAATTATTATCTATCGCAAATTCAGAAATATTGGTTAAAACGATCGTTGTATTCAAAAGGATTAATGGCGTTGATAACCCATAGAATGAATGATGATAAAACAGCCGAAAGCATTTTAAAATCACTCAAAGAAAACAGCATCACTTCAGAGGAATTAGGTATGTATTGGAAAGAAAACTCGGCATCTTGGTATTGGTATCAAGCGCCTATTGAAACCCAAGCCTTGATGATTGAAGTATTTTCTGAAGTTGGTACGGTTTTTCAAAGTGAAGTAAAAAACCTTGAAACCATCGACAACCTAAAAATATGGTTGCTTAAAAACAAGCAAACCAACAAATGGGAAACCACCAAAGCCACAACCAATGCTGTATATGCGCTGTTACTTCAAGGTAGCAATTGGTTATCTGTTACCGAAGCTGTTGATGTTTTGGTTGGCGGAAAACAAATCGATCCTTCAAAATTGGACAATGTAAAAGTGGAAGCCGGAACAGGCTATTATAAAACCGCTTGGAATGCTTCAGAAATTACACCAGAAATGGCTAGTGTAACCCTAACCAAAAAAAGCGATGGTATTGCTTGGGGAAGTTTGTACTGGCAATATTTTGAAGATTTAGACAACATTACTTCTGCTGAAACACCTTTAAAACTTCAGAAGAAATTATTCAAAAAAACGCATACAGATACTGGTGAAGTGATTACCGAAATCACACCTGAAACGCTACTTGAAGTTGGCGATTTAGTTCGTGTACGTATTGAATTACGAAGCGATCGTGATATGGAGTTTATTCATATGAAGGATATGCGCGCTTCTGGATTAGAACCTGTAAATGTACTCTCAAAATACAAATGGCAGGATGGATTAGGATATTACGAAAGCACCAAAGATGCAAGCACCAACTTCTTTTTCGACTTTCTACCAAAAGGCGTTTATGTGTTTGAGTACGATTTACGTGTTAACAACGCTGGTAATATGAGTAATGGCATTACCACGATACAAAGTATGTACGCGCCAGAGTTTAGCAGCCATAGCGAAGGGGTTAGAATTTCAGTTAAAAACTAATAAAAAAAGCGGTTTCAAAATGAAACCGCTTTTTTGTTTATTTACTTGGTGGCATACTTGGCCTTACTTCTATTTTACTTGGTAAGGTGCGTGGATTCATTTTTATTAAATCGACAACCAGTTCGCCAATATCTTCACTTTGAATTTTCCAAGCATCTTTATCGCTTGGTTCGTTACCATTAAAGTTTGTAGAAACCGACCCCGGCATAATGGTACTTACTTTTATACCATACTGTCTTAAATCTAACATTACAGATTGTGTAAATCCTGTTACTCCAAACTTACTCGCATTATACGCAGAACCCTTGGCAAAGAAATTGGTTCCTGCCAAACTAGAAATAGTTATGTAATATCCTTTGGAAGCTTTCAACGCATCGACACTCGCTTTTATAGAATTGAAAACACCCGTTAAATTGGTATCGATGGTTTCTTGCCATTGTTCGGGTGTTAAATCTTCAATACTTGCAAAATGCCCTAAACCAGCATTCGCTACAACAATATCTAATTGGCCAAACTCTTTTAAAACATCGTTAACGGCTTCTTGCTGACTTTCTAAACTTCGTACATCGGCTTTTAAACCAAAAACCTTGGCATCGGTTTTAGATGCCGCGTTAAGTTTACCAGCTGCTTCATGAGCTTTAGCGCTACTTCTACTTGTGATGGCTACATTAATATTTTGGTCTAATAAAGCTTTCGCAATACCAAAGCCTATACCTTTTGTTCCGCCTGTTATTAAAGCTACTTTATGTGTCATAATATATCTATTTTAATTTGGTAATCGTTTTGTTAAAAAGGCTAATTGCCCCATATGATTTGCTTGATGCTCCATTACGTGAAACCACGCCCAATGGTTTGTCATTACACCATTCTTTTCAGAAAACCAGATATCATCTTTTTGCTTTAATAACTTTTTGGTTTTCTTTCTAACATCGTCATAAATGTTTAAATAGTATTTTATAGGCTTCCCTTGGATATCTTTGCGCCCTTTTTCACCTAAGCTTAATGCTGTTTCCCACTTCGCTTTTTCTTCTTCGTTAAACTGTCTACCTTCAAAAGTATATATTTGATAATACGCTTCGGTGGCTGCTAGATGGTAAATAATAGCGCCTATTCTATTAGCATTTTCATCGATAAGAAAATCGGTTTGCTCTTGGGTTAAGTCTTTTACTAATCCTTCTACTCTATCTTTTAAATTATCTAACATACTCACCATATTACCAATATTTTGGCTAAACCCTCTTGGAGGTTCTACTTGATATTGAGACGATGCTGTAAAGACAGAAAATAAGAAAATTAAGGTAAATACATGGTTTTTCATAATGGTTGTTTTTTTAAAGTACCTCAAGATACACAACCTAAAATGTAACCAAAAACCATTAACATCAACTTAACGAATAAGTATTATTTTTTTGGCGGATAGCCTTCTAATACTTTATCTACAATGGTTTGCAATTGTGTTAAGCGTTCTTCTGGAGTATCGTTAGAGTTGTAAGAGCTTTCACTAATAGCTTGCCAGAAAAGTCCTTTGCCGTTTTCATCGACAAAATCGAATTGGATAGCTCTTTTAATATTGTCCTTTCCTACTGGAACACCAACCGAAACACCTCCTCCTACATGCCTTCCGCCACCGCCAATACCTATACCAACTCTACTTCTGTTGGCTTCTTTATGCTGAGAAGTTTGAAGATCGATATAGAAATCTGGATTTTTAGATAAGGTAAGGTTTTTCTTTTCTAAAGCTTTATCTAAAATAGTAAAGATACGCTTACTATCTAACTCGCTTAATCCTGTTTTTATATCGGAATAATAGTTATAGGTTTTATATGATGAAAAATCTACAGTGTCATCATAATCGTAACTTACTTTAACCGGTGCGCATGACACAAGTAACAAAAAGAGGACAAAAGGTATGTATCTCATATTTTTTTATGTTTAAAGTTACTCATTTTTTTCATCCATAGTTTTAGTTAACGCTGATGAAATAATTCCTGTTGGAATAGCTACAATTCCTAACCCTATCATTAAAATTAAAAATGTAAAAACTCTACCACCTATTGTTACGGGATAAACATCGCCATAACCTACGGTTGTTAAGGTAATAATTGCCCACCATAAACTATCAAAAATTGACGAGAAATTTTCTGGCTGCGCCTGATTTTCAAAATAATATATTCCTACACCTGAAAAGTAAATTAATATCATGGTAACCATGACAAATAATATAATTTCTTCTTTTACCGATTTTATAGCAAACATAAAATGCGCCATAGCTTTATTGTATCGAACCATTTTTAGCACTCTAAAAATTCGTAAAAAACGAAGGGCACGAAGCGATCTTAAATCGAAACCTATCGCTAGGTAAAATGGTAAAATGGATACCAAATCAATAATTCCATAGAAACTAAAAATAAATTTCGGTTTATTATCTGCTACATAAATTCTTAACAAATATTCTATAGTAAAAACAATAACGGTTACAATTTCTATAGACTTGAGTATGTCTCTTGTTTGCGGCTTTAAATCTGGTAACGTCTCAACCGTAAAAGCTATAACCGATAATAAAATTAACCCTTGAATAATAAAAGCAAACCAACGGCTTAATTTATTATCGTTAATCTCTACAATGCTTTTAATAAAATCTTTCATGTGGGGGTCGATTTTAATTGTTAAGCATATCCCATAATTTATCTTTTAACTCGGTAATACCTTGTTGTGCTACGGCAGAAATAAACATATAATTTACAGGAAGAGTCTTATCGAGCTCTGCTTTTAATTCGGTTTTTAATTCCTCATCTAACATATCACTTTTCGATATCGCAATAAAACGTTCTTTATCTAACATTTCGGGATTATAGCGTTTTAGCTCACCCAACAAAATATCGTATTGCTTATTAATATCATCGGCATCTGCAGGAATTAAAAATAATAGTGTAGAGTTACGTTCTATATGGCGTAAAAAGTAATGTCCAAGACCTTTTCCTTCGGCAGCACCTTCTATAATTCCAGGGATATCTGCCATAACAAACGTTTGAAATTCTCTATGTTTTACAATCCCTAAATTAGGTTTTAGGGTTGTAAACTCGTAATCGGCAATTTTAGGCTTAGCTGCTGTAACTACCGATAGTAATGTAGATTTCCCTGCATTTGGGAATCCTACTAAACCTACATCGGCTAAAACTTTTAACTCTAGAATAATTTCTTTTTCCTCTCCTGGTATTCCTGGTTGCGCATAACGTGGCGTTTGATTGGTAGCACTTTTAAAATGCCAATTACCGCGTCCACCTTTTCCGCCTTGAGCAATAATTTTTTCTTCACCGTTTTCGGTAATTTCAAAAAGAATGTCATTCGAAAGTTTATCTCTAACAACCGTTCCTAAAGGAACATCCATATACACATCGGCGCCATCGGCTCCTGTACTACGCTGTTTACCGCCATCGCCACCATGTTCTGCTCTAAAATGGCGTTTAAATTTATATTCAAAAAGGGTCCAAAGGTTTTTGTTACCGCGTATTATTACGTTACCTCCTCGACCACCATCACCTCCATCTGGTCCGCCTTTAGCTATATACTTTTCACGGTGTAAATGTGCAGAACCTTTCCCACCTTTACCCGATGACACATATAGTTTTACGTAGTCTACAAAATTTCCTTCTGTCATAGTTACTTCCTGTAAACACAGGAATATTTTTAATTGAACTTTTAAAGGTTGTCTATAACCTTACTTAATCGCTCTGTGATTTCTTCTATACTACCTACACCATCAACACCGTAAAATTTGTCTTGCGCCGAGTAAAAGTCTTTAAGAATAGCTGTTTTTTTATAATACTCTGTTATACGATTTCTAATAATGTTTTCATCGGCATCATCGGCACGGCCACTTGTTTTTCCGCGTTCTAATAAACGTTGAACAAGCACCTCATCATCAACCTCAAGTGCAATCATAGCATTAATTTGAGAGTCTTTTTCATCCATTAACTTATCTAAAGCTTTTGCTTGCGCATTGGTTCTTGGGAAACCGTCAAAAATAAAACCGTTAGCATCTGTATTTTTTTCAACTTCGGCATTTAGCATATCTATGGTTACTTGGTCTGGAACCAACTCACCTTTATCCATGTAAGATTTTGCTAGCATTCCTAAAGCAGTTTCATTTTTTATATTGTATCGGAACACATCTCCGGTAGAAATATGTACTAAATTGTATTTTTCTTTTAAGAATTCTGCTTGTGTTCCTTTTCCAGCACCTGGAGGTCCAAATAGGACTAAATTTGTCATGTGTTGTGTTGTTTTAAGTTGATATACTTCTGGCAAGTCTCTCCCTAAACCACTGTAGTCTAAACCATAGCCTACAATAAATTTTGTTGGAATTTCTATACCTACATAATGTAATTTAAAGTCTTTTTTATAAGCTTCGGGTTTGTAAAATAGAGTCGCTATTTTAAGCGCTTTTACATTTTCATTTTTAAAAATACGATGTACTTCGGCTAACGTTTTCCCGGAATCAATAATATCTTCTAAAATTACTACCGTTCGTCCCGTAAGGTCCTGTGTTAAGCCTATTAGTCTTTGAATGTCGTCTGTAGATTTCACCCCTTCGTAAGATGCGAGCTTAATAAATGTTACCTCGCACGGTTTTGGGTAGGCTTTTACAAAATCACTTACAAACATAAACGAGCCATTTAAAATCCCCACAAACACAGGAACTTCATCTTTCAAATCATTGGCTATTTCTGTTACCATTCGGCTAACAGTTTGCTCAATTTCTTTAGCTCTTATAAACGGTTTAAATTCTAAATCGTGAAGCTTCACCTCTTATTTTTTATTTTTAGAAAAGCAAAGATAATCATTTGATTAACGTTTTGCGAATTTGCCTTTACATTGTTTCTGTTTTAGCTTTTTTCACAGCATATTGATTTGTATTTTTGCTGAAAATATTTCGCAGAATGGATTTATTCTCCTCTAACTTTAAGCTTGGTATCCTTGGCGGTGGGCAACTTGGCAAAATGATACTCTACAATACAAGAAAATTTGATGTTTACACTTGTGTTTTAGATCCTAGTAACGAAGCTCCTTCAAAAATTGATTGCAACGAATTTTCTCAAGGCGATTTAATGGATTATGACACGGTTGTTTCCTTTGGAAGAAATGTTAATACACTAACCATTGAAATTGAAAACGTTAATGTTGATGCTTTAGAAACTTTAGAAAAGGAAGGCATTACTGTTTTCCCGTCATCTAAAACATTACGCACCATTCAAAATAAAGCCAAACAAAAGTTATTTTATATTGATAACAATATTCCTACTGCCGAATTTTCAAGGTTTGCTTATACTACTGAAATAAGAGAAGCCTTAAACAATGGCGGTTTAGAATTGCCTTTTGTATGGAAAAGTGCCCAATTTGGTTACGATGGAAACGGTGTAAAAGTGATAAGACAACTTGACGATTTAGAAGGACTACCCAATGTAGAATGTATTGCCGAAAAAATGATTCCGTTTAAAAACGAACTGGCCGTTATTGTGGCACGAAATGCTGCTGGCGAGGTTAAAACATTCCCTGTTGTAGAAATGGAGTTTCACCCAGAAGCCAATCAAGTAGAATATGTTATTTGCCCCGCTAGAATAGATGAAACCGTGGCTAAAAAAGCGCAAGAGGTTGCACTTCAAACATCCAAAGCGTTTAATCATGTAGGCTTATTAGCTGTAGAAATGTTTCAAACACAAGACGACACCATTTTAGTTAACGAGGTTGCTCCAAGACCACATAATTCTGGGCATCAAACTATAGAGGCGAGCTACACGTCGCAATTTGAGCAACATTTACGTGCTATTTTAAATCTTCCTTTAGGAAAAACAGATAGTAAAGTTGGCGGTATTATGGTAAATTTAGTTGGTGCAGAAAACCACACTGGTGATGTTGTATACGAAAACATTGAAAACATTATGAAAATGGATGGTGTTACACCACATATTTACGGTAAAAAACAAACTAGGCCATTTAGAAAAATGGGGCACGTTACTATAGTAGATAAAGACATTAATACAGCAAGAAAAATAGCTGAACAAGTAAAAAACACAATTAAAGTAATAAGCAAATAATATGAGTAAAGTAGGTATAATAATGGGAAGTAAAAGCGATTTGCCTGTCATGCAAGACGCTATCGATATTTTAAAAGAATTTGATATAGAAGTAGACGTTGATATTGTATCAGCACATCGTACTCCAGACAAATTATTCGACTATGGTTCCAATGCTCATAAAAGAGATATTGCTGTTATAATTGCTGGTGCTGGTGGTGCGGCTCATTTACCAGGTATGGTTGCCTCTTTATCGCCACTTCCTGTAATTGGTGTTCCTGTAAAAAGCAGAAATTCTATTGATGGTTGGGACTCTGTTCTATCTATTTTACAAATGCCTGGCGGTGTTCCTGTTGCCACTGTTGCTTTAGATGGCGCAAAAAATGCAGGTATTTTAGCTGCGCAAATTTTGGGAAGTTCGAATAAAAATATCCTAGAAAAAATTATAGATTACAAAGAAAACTTAAAAGCGAAAGTTCACGAATCTGCCAAAAATTTATAATATAAAAATAAAAGCCTCGACAGTTGTCGAGGCTTTTAACGCTATTAACCAATTTATTTAAAAGGGGGTTCCTTTTAAATCACTTATGAAAAATCGGTGCAAATATAACACCTAATATTTGAAAAAAAACCAAAACTTTTGTTAATATTCAGATTTACAACTCATTAGTAGGAAAGCAATTACTTTTTTACTCACATTAGCTAAAAAACTATGATTATTTTAAAACAACCTTTTGACACACAACACAATACAGCACCTTTTTCAAAAATTAAAAACGACCATTTTCTTCCTGCTTTTAAACAAGCTATAAAAAATGCTAAAGCTGAAATAAACGACATTACACATAATTCAGAAGCACCTAGTTTTAAGAATACTATAGAAGCCTTAGATTTTTCTGGAGAACAGTTGGATAGAGTCTCAAGTATTTTCTTTAACCTTAATTCTGCTGAAACCAACGAAGATATTCAAAAAATAGCACAAGAAGTTTCACCTTTGCTATCTGAGTTTAGTAACGACATTACTTTAAATGAAGCGTTATTTAAACGTGTTAAAGAAGTTTACAATCAAAAAGATTCTTTAAACCTAAATAAAGAGCAACAAACACTTCTAGATAAAAAGTACAAAAGCTTTTCAAGAAACGGTGCTAACCTACCCGAAGACAAAAAACAACAACTTCGCGAAATAGATAAAGAACTCAGTAAACTAAAACTCACTTTTGGTGAAAATGTTCTAGCAGAAACCAATAAATATGAGCTTCATGTTACCAACGAAGCCGATTTATCTGGACTTCCTGAAAGCGCTAAAGAAGATGCTAAACAAACTGCCGAACAAAAAGGAAAAGAAGGTTGGATTATTACATTACAATACCCTAGTTATATTCCATTCATGACCTATGCAGATAACCGTGAATTACGAAAAAAACTAGCGCTTGCATTTGGTTCTAAAGGGTTTCATAACGATAATCTTGACAACCAAGATATTGTTTTAAAAATTGCCAATCTACGTCATAAACGCGCTAACTTATTAGGCTATAAAACCCACGCCCATTTTGTTCTCGAAGAGCGTATGGCAAAAACCCCAGAAACCGTAAACACCTTTTTAAACGACCTTTTAGAAAAAGCCAAACCCGCTGCTACTAAAGAGTTTAAAAAACTAAGCGATTTTGCTAAAGATTTGGATAATATTGACCAATTACAAAAATGGGATAGCGCTTATTATTCAGAAAAACTAAAACAAAAACTTTTCGACCTAGACGACGAAAAGCTAAAACCTTATTTTAAGTTAGAAAACGTTATTAATGGTGTTTTTACTGTTGCCAAAAAACTTTACGGACTAAATTTTGAAGAAATTGACACTATTGATAAATACCATCCAGACGTTTTAACCTATAAAGTAACCGATAATAAGGGTAACTATATTTCTATTTTCTACGCCGACTTTTTCCCACGTGAAGGAAAACGCAATGGCGCATGGATGACTGTTTACAAACCGCAATATGTAAAAAATGGTGAAAACAGCAGACCACACATTTCTATTGTATGTAATTTTACCAAACCAACAAAAACAAAACCGTCGTTATTAACTTTTAACGAGGTAACCACATTGTTCCACGAGTTTGGACATGCCCTACATGGTATGCTAGCAAACACAACCTACCCAAGTCTTTCAGGAACAAGTGTTTTTTGGGATTTTGTAGAACTACCAAGTCAAGTGTTAGAAAATTGGTGTTACGAAAAAGAAGCCTTAGAATTGTTTGCCACACATTATGAAACTGGCGAAGTGATTCCAATGGACTTAATAGAAAAAATTAAAGCGTCATCAACTTTTCACGAAGGTATGCAAACGTTACGTCAGTTAAGCTTCGGATTATTAGATATGAGTTGGCATGGTCAAGACCCATCACATATAAAAAGTGTAAAAAGTCACGAACTTAATGCTTTTAAAAACACCAAACTTTATCCAGATGTTTCTGAAAATTGTATGAGCACCTCGTTTTCTCATATTTTTCAAGGTGGATATTCTTCAGGATATTATAGCTATAAATGGGCAGAAGTTTTAGATGCCGATGCTTTTGAATATTTTAAAGAAGACGGCATTTTTAGTAAAACTGTAGCAGATAAATTTAAAGAGAACGTACTCTCTCAAGGTGGCACCGAAGATCCAATGACTTTATACAAGCGTTTTCGTGGTAAAGAACCACAACCCGAAGCTTTATTAAGACGTGCAGGATTGATTGAGAAATAAAGCTTGTCATGCTGAACTTGATTCAGCATCTCATCCTTTCTTGCCAAGGAATTTTTTACTGATCTCAGAATAACAAACTGAAAAATAAAATAAACTTTCAATATTTTTTGAAAGTTTAAAATGTTTTATATATTTGTCTTATGAAATACAAAGAAGCCAAAGACAAATTTATTAGCACTTGGGGAAGTTTAGGTTCTCTTTGGGGCATAAATAAAGCTATGGCACAAATACAAGCCCTTCTTTTTATAGCCACAAAACCTTTATCTATGGAAGACATCATGGACGAACTAAAAATTTCCAGAGGTAATACAAGCATGAATCTAAGGCAGTTAATGGATTGGGGTATTGTTACTAAAGAAATTATCCCTGGTGAACGTAGAGAATACTTTACAACAGAAAAAGATGTACAAGAATTAGCAATAATTGTAGCTAAAGAACGAAGCAGACGTGAGATAAAGCCAGTTATAAAAATACTTAAAGACGTTTCATCCATAGAAGATGATGGCACAAAAAATACTAAAGAACTAATAAAACAAACTAAAGCACTACACGAATTAACCGATACAATAGACCTTATGATTAATAAGGCTGTAAACCAAAAGCAAAATTGGTTAACAAAATCATTACTTAAACTTTTTAAATAAAAAAATTTGCAATAAACTTTCAATATTTTTTGAAAGTTCAAAACATATAAAGATGAATCAAAAAATAAACAATATAATTATAGCAAGTATCTGGTTTATAAACGGACTGTTTTGTAAGGTTTTAAATGCAGTGCCTAGACACGAACAAATTGTTTCAAAAATTTTGGGTGAAGACTACTCAAGACCTTTAACCATAATAATAGGAATTTTAGAAATTACTATGGCGTTTTGGATTCTATCTAATAAAGCCACAAAATTTAATACTATTACCCAAATTGTAATTATAGCAAGCATGAACATTTTAGAATTCATAATCACTCCTGAACTGTTATTTTGGGGAAAGCTAAACGCATTGTTCGCCCTTGTATTAATCGTCGTTATTTACTGCAATCACTATCATATTAACAAAACGCATCATGAACTTATCTAATCTTAAAAATCATCCCTTTGGAGTTGAAGCTTTGTTTGAAAGCTCGGTTGTATTAACATTTGCCGTGCCAAAAAAACAGTTGGAGCCCTTAATACCTGATTGTTTACAACTAGACACATTTCAAGATAAATGGGCATTCATAGCTATAGCCATGGTACAAACCAAAAATTTACGTCCTAAGGGATTTCCAAAATTATTAGGTAATGATTTTTTCTTAATTGGCTATCGCATTTTTGTGCGCTACACCACTAACAAAGGCAAACGTTTACGCGGATTATACATAATAAAGTCAGAAACTGATAAACAAAAAATGGCCTTCATGGGCAACATCTTTACCCATTATAATTATACAACTACTGATATTACAAAAATAAAAACCAAAAACAATGTTGAAATAACCTCTAAAAAATCAAATTTTAAAATCACTTACAAAAAAGATGATAAAGCTACGGATTTACCTAAAAACTCACCTTTTTTAAACTGGAAAGAAGCACGACGATTTGCTGGTCCTTTACCCTTTACATTCACTTATAATAAAGAGAAAAAAGAAGTATTGATTATTGAAGGTGTAAGACAAAACTGGAAACCAAAACCATTAAAAGTAATTGAGTATAAATTTGAGTTTATCAATGCCCTTAAATTAAAAAACCATCATCTAGCAAACGCATTTATTATTGAACACATCCCGTATTATTGGAAAAAAGGAAAAAAAGAAATATGGAAACAAAACGAAAAAAATTTCAAGGCGTCCTAAACATTTTAAGCTTTAACAGACACTTTTATGTTATAGGAATTACAGCAATTACAATAATAATTTTAAGTCAATTATATTTTCAGTGGTCGCAAGCACTATTATGGATAATTATAGGTCTATTCTTATATGGATTAATGATGCCATTAATAGTTTCGGCTTATGTCTACGATTTTTCAGGTTACTATAATTTTGATTGGCTAAAGTCATTACAACTTGAAGATTCTGAAAAAAAGCTAGCCGTAAACATTAATGCAGGTTTTGATGAAACAAGCTATATTTTGAAGAATAAGTTTCCAAAATCAAAACTTCAGGTATTTGATTTTTACAATGCTAAACAACATACAGAACTTGCAATTGTTAGAGCAAGAAAAGTAAGTTTAACCTACCCTAACACTTTACAAATAAAAACTGATCACATTCCGCTTCAAACACATTCTGTAGATATTATTTTTCTTCTTTCAACAGCTCATGAAATTCGATCTTATAATGAAAAAGTTCAATTTTTAAAAGAATGCCACAGAATCTGTAAACCTAACGGAAAACTCATTATGGTAGAACACTTACGAGACTTTCCAAACTTTATGGCTTTTTCTTTTGGTTTTACACATTTCTTTTCAAGAAGGCATTGGAAAACAGCTTTTAAAAATGCTGGATTCACAACGTTTAACGAAAATAAATTCACTCCTTTTATGTCAGTATTCAATTACCAACCTTAATAAATACATTATGATAATTCATATAAAAATAGCTGGCTATCTTTTACTAGTACTAGCATGTATCCACATTGCTTTCCCAAAGTATTTTAATTGGAATAAAGAACTAAAACATTTGAGTTTAATTAATAATCAGATGATGCAAACTCATACATTCTTTATTGCAATCACAGTTGGCTTGATGGGATTGTTATGCATTACTTCTTCAGTAGAACTAACCGAAACTTTATTAGGTAAAAAAATAGCATTGGGACTAGGTGTATTTTGGAGTTTCAGACTATTGTTTCAATTCTTTGTGTATTCTCCAAAATTATGGAAAGGCAAAATATTTGAAACCGTAATTCATATCTTGTTTTCATTATTGTGGTTATATTTTAGCCTTACCTTCTTACTAACATATTACATGAATAAGTTATAGAACTAAATTTTTTACCTAACTTTGATTAAATCCCAGTAAAAAGAAAATGCCAACCCACAAACTAAATCCTGATAATTGGATAAACAAATACTCCGATTATCTTTTTAACTACACCATTTCACGTGTTAACGACCGTGAAATGGCTAAGGATTTAGTTCAAGACACGTTTTTTGCGGCATTAAAATCTATGAAAAACTTTAAGGGCAATGCTAGCGAACGCACGTGGCTTATTGCCATTTTAAAACGAAAAATTATTGATTATTACCGCAAAATCAATTCTAAAAAAGGGCAGGCAGAAGTAAGAATGAGTTATAATGCAGAAGACAATGATGGTGACTGGCTAGAAGAACAAGTTGCCGACCCTTACGACAAAACTGCTGAAGATGATTTACAAAACGACGAATTAGGTGAGGCTATTTTTAAATGCTTAGACAAACTTCCCGAAAAACAAGCTAGCGTTTTTAGAATGAAAACAATTGAAGGTCTTGATACCGAGACTATTTGTAATGAATTAAATATTACTGCGTCTAACCTTTGGGTAATTATCCATAGAGCTAGAAATGCTATGGCAGATTGTATGGAAAAAACTTGGTTTTAAATTATGAAACAAAAAAAGTCTTTTTTATTTATTTCTTGTGACGAAGCGAAGCATATTTGCGATAAAGCGCAATACAAAGAAGCCTCTATTCTAGAAAAAATGAAATTAAACGTTAGATATTTATGGTGTCGTGTAACGCGTTCTTACGTTAAAAGAAATAAAAAACTCACTCATAGCATTAAAGGCTCAAATATTAACTGTTTAAATAATTCCGAAAAAAAACACTTACAAAAACAGTTTAAACAGGAATTAAAAAAGCAGCAATAACAGCAACCAAAATATAGGAATAGCCTCTACCCAAAATGCACAATAATAAACCTTTTGCTTTTGCGTTGAAAACCATAAAAACAACAGTGTTATAATTGAAATAATAACTGTAGATGTTAAAAAATCTCTTTGAACATGATCTTTCATTAATTCCAACAAACAAAAAACAACCAATCCCAAACTTCCTAAAATTTTGGTTCGCTTCACGCCTATCTTCTGCGGAATAGTTGCTAGTTTCAAACTATCATATTGCAAATCTCTAATTTCAAAAGGCAACATCAGCACCAACACAAACACAAACCGTTGCAGTACCGTAATTAACACATCAAAACTTACCTCATAACCACCATTCGCTAAAGGCAAGCACACTGTTACAATAGCCCAAACACAAGCAATAATATAGACTTTTATACCACCAATATCTCGCAAATTATTATGAGAATCAAACACATATTTTCGAGGTATAAAAGGTATGGCATATAAGAAAGTGACCACAGCCATTCCTAAAATATACCACCAAGTATTTGGTTTTAATGTAAAGAAAAAAACAATCATGGCTACGAAGCACAACAACGAAAAAACCTGTATGACTCTAAGCCATTTTGCCAAACTTCTATGATGAAATTTTGCTAACCCAAAATACTTCACAAAATTATAACCTGTAATCGATGCAAAAAAAACAAAACTCATTACATTTTCATCAAAAGAGAAATCAAATTCAATAACCGTAACCCAGGACAACGCAAACACACTTAAAGCCACATGAATACTGCTATTAAGATAAAAGTTAAAAAGATTTTTTGCCAACTGCATACCACAAAAATAAGCAATGTGTTAATAACCACTATTTTTGGTTAAAAACTTTAGTTCTCTTTAACAAAAAACCCTGAATTATTCCGTAATTTTGCAGCTTTAAACGCAACTATAATTTTAATGAATACAACGTCTTTTGCACTGCGCCATATTGGCTCAGATCAACAGGAACAAAAAGAGATGCTAAACACCATTGGTGTAGACTCTCTAGAGCAACTTATTTTTGAAACTCTCCCAGATGGTATAAAACTTGAAGAGCCACTTAATCTTGACGAAGCCATGAGCGAACAAGAATATCTGGTTCATATTCATAACTTATCAAAAAAGAACAAAGTCTATAAAACCTATATTGGTTTAGGCTACCACCCAACCATTTTACCTGCTGTTATTCAACGTAATATTTTGGAAAATCCAGGTTGGTACACGGCTTACACACCTTATCAAGCCGAAATTGCCCAAGGACGCTTGGAAGCCCTTTTAAACTTCCAAACCATGATTGCCGATCTTACTGGAATGGAACTCGCTAACGCCTCTCTTTTAGATGAAAGTACAGCTGCTGCTGAAGCCATGAGTTTATTATTTGCTGTTCGCGAAAGAGCACAAAAAAAAGCTGGCATTAACAAGTTTTTTGTCTCAGAAGACATTTTACCACAAACTCTTTCCCTTCTTAAATCAAGAGCATTACCAATAGGTATTGAATTGGTTATAGGAAAAGAAGATAACTTTGATTTTTCTTCTGAATTCTTTGGAGCCATACTACAATACCCAGGAAAATACGGTCAAGTAACCGATATAAAATCATTCATAGAAAAGGCAAACACCAACAATATAAAAGTAGCTGTTGCTGCCGATATTTTAAGTTTAGTTAAGCTAGAAGCTCCAGGAAAATTTGGAGCCGATGTAGTTGTAGGAACCACACAACGTTTTGGTATCCCTATGGGATACGGCGGACCTCACGCAGCTTATTTTGCAACAAAAGAAGCTTATAAACGTGAAATTCCAGGTCGAATAATTGGTGTAACTAAAGATATGGATGGCAATCGTGCTTTGCGAATGGCTTTACAAACACGCGAGCAACATATAAAACGCGATCGCGCTACATCAAACATTTGTACCGCTCAAGTACTTTTAGCTGTTATGGCTGGAATGTACGCTGTTTATCACGGCCCAAAAGGTTTAGAATTTATAGCTAACCGTGTACATAGTGCAACAGTATTACTTTCTAACGCTTTAAAACAATTAGGATTTGAGCAAGTAAACACTGAATTTTTTGATACACTTCAAATAAAAACTAACGCTAAAAAGGTAAAGAAATTAGCTAAGAAAATGAAAGTTAATTTCCACTACCCAGATGAGGAAACAGTAACTATTTCTATTAATGAAACAACCTCTGTTCGCGATTTAAATTATTTAATCTTAGTCTTTTCTGAAATCGCCAATAAGGAAGCCTTTACTATAGATAGCATTCCTCAAGAAAACGCTATTTCGGAAGACCTACAACGTAAAACATCATTTTTAACCGAAGATGTTTTCAATAAGTATCATTCCGAAACCGAATTAATGCGTTACATCAAGAAATTAGAACGCAAAGATTTGTCATTGAATCACTCCATGATTTCGTTAGGTTCTTGTACCATGAAATTAAATGCTGCAGCAGAAATGCTTCCTTTAAGCATTTTTAAATGGGCAAATGTACATCCTTTTGTTCCAGCAAAACAAGCTAAAGGCTACCTTACAGTTTTAAAAGAACTAGAAGACCAATTAACTGAAATTACTGGTTTTGCTGCCACATCGCTACAACCAAACTCTGGTGCACAAGGTGAATTTGCAGGATTAATGGTCATCAAGGCTTACCACGAATCGCGAGGTGAAGGCCATAGAAATATTTGCTTAATCCCGGCTTCAGCTCACGGTACAAACCCAGCATCTGCAGTTATGGCAGGCATGAAAGTGGTGGTAACAAAATCTACAGAAAAAGGTAATATAGATGTAGACGACCTACGCGAAAAAGCCGAATTATATAAAGACAATCTGTCTTGCTTAATGGTAACTTATCCTTCAACACACGGTGTTTACGAATCGGCAATAAAAGAAATCACACAGATTATTCATGATAACGGCGGACAAGTATACATGGATGGTGCTAATATGAATGCCCAAGTTGGATTAACTAACCCAGGTAAAATTGGCGCCGATGTTTGTCACTTAAACCTACATAAAACATTTGCCATTCCTCATGGTGGTGGCGGTCCTGGTGTTGGACCAATTTGTGTTGCGAAACAATTAGTACCGTTTTTACCAGGAAACCCTGTAATAAAAACAGGTGGTGATCAAGCTATAGATGCTATTTCTGCAGCACCTTATGGATCTGCTTTAGTATGTTTAATATCGTACGGCTATATTAAAATGTTAGGAACTAAAGGGGTTACCGACGCTACCAAAATGGCTATCTTAAACGCCAACTACATGAAAGAGCGTCTTCAAGGACATTTTGAAACATTATACTCTGGTGAAATGGGACGTGCTGCACACGAAATGATTGTAGATTGCCGTCCATTTAAAGCCAATGGTATAGAAGTTACCGATATTGCTAAGCGTTTAATTGATTACGGTTTTCATGCACCAACGGTATCTTTCCCAGTTGCAGGAACCTTAATGATTGAACCTACAGAAAGTGAAAGTAAAGAAGAGTTAGACCGTTTCTGTGATGCTATGATTTCAATTAAAGAAGAAATAGATATAACATCGAAAGAAGACACTAACAATGTGCTTAAAAATGCACCGCATACATTAGAAATGTTGACGGCAGAAGAATGGCACTTTCCATATAGTAGAGAAAAAGCTGCTTACCCGTTAAAGTATGTTAAAGATAATAAATTTTGGCCATCAGTACGCCGTGTTAATGACGCTTACGGAGACCGTAACTTAATCTGCACTTGCGCGCCTATTGAAGAATACATGGAAGCCTAATTTAACAGTTTGAACATCGTAAAAGATGTATAATTTATAGTTCGCTTTTAATTATTGGTAATTATATTAGTTACATTGCAATGATTAAAAGCGAACTTTTTTATGGGCATTACTATAACAGGAACTGGAAGCTACATTCCAGAGACAATTGAAAAAAACAACAGTTTTAACAATCATACCTTCTTAAACACAGATGGCTCAACCATAAATTCTACTAACGAAGTTATTGTTGAAAAATTTGAAGCCATTACAGGAATTACGGAACGTAGATATGTTCAAGACCATTTAACATCATCTGACATTGGCGCATTTGCTGCCGAAAAAGCTATAAACGATGCCAACATTGATCCAGAAACATTAGACTACATTATTGTTGCACATAATTTTGGCGATGTTAAACACAACACCAATCAAAGCGATATTCTACCTGGGTTGGCCGCTAGAATAAAACATATTCTTAGAATTAAAAATCCCAAGTGTGTAGCTTATGATATTTTATTTGGCTGTCCAGGTTGGATAGAAGGCGTTATTCAAGCACAAGCATTTATTAAAGCAGGCATGGCTAAAAAATGCTTGGTAATTGGCACCGAAACGTTGTCGCGAGTAGTTGATAAATACGATCGTGATTCCATGATATTTTCAGATGGCGCTGGCGCAACTGTTATCGAACAAACTAACGAAAACAACGGTATTTTATCACATGAAACAGCAAGCTTTACTCATGATGAAGCCTACTATCTCTTCTTCGGAAAATCCAATAACCAAGAACTATCTTCAGACACGCGCTATATTAAAATGCAAGGCAGAAAAATTTATGAGTTTGCCTTAACCCAAGTTCCTAAAGCTATGAAAACCTGTCTAGATAATAGCGGCGTTGACATAAAAGACGTTAAAAAAATATTCATCCATCAGGCTAACGAAAAAATGGACGAAGCTATTATAAAACGTTTTTATAGACTTTATAAAACCCCAGAACCAAACAACGTTACTCCTATGAGTATTCACAAACTAGGAAATAGCTCTGTTGCCACCGTACCTACACTATTTGATTTGGTTAAACACAATAAATTAGAAAACCATTCTCTTTCAAAAGGCGATGTTATTATATTTGCAAGTGTTGGTGCTGGTATGCACATAAACGCTATTGCTTACAGATATTAATAATGTACGAAAAAACATATCCTAACAAACGATTTAAACATACGTTAGAATTCTTAAAAAAGCACATTTCAACTAACGAGACAATTTTAGATTTAGGTGTAGAAAATCCATTTTCTAAAATTATGTCTGCTGAAGGGTTTAATGTTGAAAATACACAAGGTGAAGACTTAGATGAAAACATCTCAACCATTGAAAATTCTGAAGCTGATGTAATAACTGCTTTTGAAATTTTCGAGCATTTACTATCGCCATACACCGTTTTAAAATCCATAAAAACGGATAAATTGGTGGCTAGCGTACCCTTAAAATTATGGTTTGCCTCGGCTTACCGCAGTAAAACAGACCAATGGGACAGGCATTATCATGAATTTGAAGATTGGCAATTCGATTGGCTTTTAGAGAAGGCTGGGTGGAAAATTATAGATCGTAAAAAATGGACCAATCCAACAAAAAAAATAGGTATCCGGCCTCTTCTTCGTTGGTTTACGCCTAGATATTATATTGTTTATGCCGAAAGAGTACACTAATGAACTTCTACATTGTCATACCTGCTCATAATGAAGCCGATGTCATTGCACACACACTTCAATCGTTAGTTAAGCAAACCTTATTACCTAAACATGTGGTAGTTGTAAACGACCACTCAAGCGATAATACTCAGGACATTGTTGAATCATTTTGTGAAAAATTCAATTGGATATCATTAATCAACAATCAATCGTCTAACAAACATTTGCCCGGCAGTAAAATAATCAATGCGTTTTATAAAGGCTTTGAAACTTTAGATAACAACTACGATGTGATTTGTAAATTTGATGCCGACTTAATTTTTCCAGAAAATTATCTCGAACAAATTGCTACTCATTTTAGAACAAACCCTAAACTTGGTATGGCAGCTGGATTTTGCTATATTGAAAAAGATGGCCATTGGGTTTTAGAAAACTTAACACGCAAAGACCATATACGCGGCGCTTTAAAAGCTTATCGTAAACAATGTTTTTTAGATATTGGCAAACTAAAACCATCAATGGGTTGGGACACTGTTGATGAACTTCTAGCTAAATTTTACAACTGGCAACTTATTACCGATGATTCACTTCATGTTAAACACTTAAAACCAACAGGCATTAGCTACAACAAAGCCTCAAAATATTTACAAGGTGAAGCCATGTACAAAATGCGATACGGGTTTATAATTACTCTTATTTCGGCTATAAAACTAGCCTACAAAAAACGTCGGTTTTCGCTATTTAGAGATTATGTATTGGGATATTTTAAAGCCAAAAACAATAAGGTTGAACAACTAGTTACCATGGAGCAAGGCAAGTTTATACGTCAATTACGCTGGAAAGGTATTTTAAATAAATTTAATTAAAATACCAGTTTTTATAACTATTTGAAGCTTCCAATTTATCTTCAATTGTATCTTCTAACTCTGGAAAAAAGTCTATTCCTGTTAATGTTTCAACAGAATCTATTGAAACCACAAAATTATAAAGTGGTCTGGTTGAATTTTCATGAGGTATTAAAAACGCCAAAGCCTTAGGGTTACCACCGTTATAATCCATGACAATTTTATAAAACTGATTAGGTACCGAAACACGTTCTTCACCAATAGTTTTCATATTACCTTTTAAAATGCCTCCCGTAATTACATAAACACCACGATAGCGTTTTGCCCAATATCGTATTTTTTGCTCTAATCTATTCCAAACACCTGCATTAAATTCATGTTCCTGCGGACTTATATTACTTGTTAAAAAGGTCTCGACATACAAATTATAGTCAAATTCTCTATCTGCAGCAGGACATAAATGTCCACGATCGTACCCCGAACGCTTATAATTTCGCCAATGGGCTGCACTTGTTTTTACTGTTGAATCGATTTCAAAATAGGGTCGTTTAAAGTTAGAATTAACTAATTGATTTTCTTTAAGCTCATAAGCTACCCATTCGGCTTGTTCGTTTGGCTCACTATACGATAAGGAATAGCCATGGTGATGCACAACTTGCCCAGTTGTACTTGTTGGCAAGAAAAAGGTATTGGTAAGTTCTTTCTCTAACAATCCGTTTTTAACAATAGCCTCTTGCTCCTTCTTGGTAAGATAAGCTTCGAACACATATATTCCACAGACTAAAAAAATAGTAATTAAGGAATATATGGTTCGTTTGCTCATACTATTGTAACGATGCTAAACTCGCTTTTAACGTTTCTATTTTTGCCAAAGCATCGGCTTCTTTTTTCTTCTCGTTGGCTACCACTTGTTCTGGTGCATTGTTAACAAAACGCTCGTTAGATAGTTTCTTTTGTACTGATTTTAAAAAGCCTTCGGTGTAGTTTAACTCTTCAGTTAATTTTTCAATTTCAGCTTCCACATCAATTGCACCTGCCATTGGAATAAAATACTCGTTTGACTTTACTCTAAATGTTAGCGCACCCTTTACAGCTTCGGTAACGTAATTTATAGCGTCTAAGTTTCCTAATTTCTGAATAACGCTATCGAATGTTGGTTTAATTTTATCGTTATTTAAAACTGAAAAATCAATAGCGTCTTTAAACGCAATATTCTTTTCTTTTCTAATGGTTCGTATGCCTGAAACAACATCCTGTGCCACTTCAAATTCAGCAATTAAACTCTCGTTTACTGATTTTGCTTTTGGCCATTGAGCAACAATTAGGGCTTCTTCTGGTGTTCTTTTAGAAATGAATTGCCAAATTTCTTCGGTTAAAAATGGCATAAATGGATGTAAGATGCGTAAGTTATCTTCGAAAAGCGCAATAACTTGTTGTAATGTTTTTGCATCGATTGGCTCGCCGTATGCTGGTTTAATCATCTCTAACAGCCATGAACAAAAATCGTCCCAAATTAACTTATACGTTGCCATTAAAGCATCACTTAAACGATATTTTGAAAAATGATCTTCTATTTCGGCTAACGTTTGCTGAAATTTATTTTCGAACCATTCAATAGCTATTTTACTAGATTCTGGCTGTTCGATTGTTTCGCTTACTTCCCAACCTGAAATTAATCTAAAGGCATTCCAGATTTTATTCCCAAAGTTTTTACCTTGTTGGCATAAGGCTTCGTCAAACAACAGATCATTACCAGCCGCACTACTTAACAGCAGTCCTACACGAACACCATCGGCGCCAAATTCTTCAATTAACTTTAAGGCATCTGGCGAGTTACCGAGGGATTTACTCATTTTACGGCGTTGCTTGTCGCGCACCAAGCCGGTTAAGTATACATTCTCGAATGGTCTTTCGCCTGTATATTCGTAACCTGCAATAATCATTCTCGCTACCCAGAAGAATAAAATATCTGGTCCAGTTACCAAATCGTTTGTAGGGTAATAGTATTTAAATTCGGCATTTTCTGGATTACGAACACCATCGAACACGCTCATTGGCCATAACCAAGATGAGAACCAAGTATCTAAGGCATCTTGATCCTGACGTATATCTTCGCGATCTACGATGATTCCTTTTTTTTCGATTAAACTATGGGCTTCTTCAATACTTTCAGCAACAACAAAGTCGTCTTTACCGTCGCCATAATAGTAGGCAGGAATTTGGTGCCCCCAATATAATTGTCGCGAAATATTCCAATCGCGAATGTTTTCCATCCAATGGCGATAGGTGTTTTCGAACTTTTTAGGGAATAGTTTTACCTCTTCGGTTTCTAAAACGGCTTTTATAGCTGGTTTTACCAAATCTTCCATTTTTAAAAACCATTGGTCGCTTAATCGTGGCTCGATAACAGCTTTTGTTCTTTCGGAAGTTCCTACTTTATTAATATGAGTTTCTGTTTTTACTAAATACCCTTTATCTTCTAACTCTTTAGAAATTTCTTTACGTACTACAAAACGATCTTTGCCTTCATAATGTAATCCAAAACTATTCAGTGTAGCATCGTCATTAAAAATGTCTACGACTTCAAGGTTGTGTTTATCACCCAGCATTTTATCATTCTCATCATGAGCTGGTGTTACTTTTAAGCATCCTGTACCAAACTCAAGGTCTACATACTCGTCTTCTATAATAGGAATTACACGATCGCACAACGGCACAATGGCCTTTTTTCCTTTTAAATGTGTGAAACGCTCGTCGTTAGGGTTAATACAAATTGCTGTATCTCCTAAAATGGTTTCAGGACGTGTGGTTGCAATAGTTACAGTTTCGTCGCTACCTTCAATTTTGTATTCCAAATAATATAGTACCCCTTGCTTTTCTTCATAAATCACCTCTTCGTCGGACAAAGTTGTTTTAGCTTCTGGATCCCAGTTTACCATGCGGTAGCCACGGTATATTAGGCCTTTATTATATAAATCGATAAATACTTTGGTAACGCTTTCAGACATATCGTCATCCATTGTAAACTTCGTTCTATCCCAATCGCAAGAACATCCCAGCTTTTTTAATTGATCTAGAATAACACCACCATATTCATGTGTCCAATCCCAAGCATGCTTTAAAAACTCGTCTCGAGTTAAATCGTTTTTATCAATGCCTTGCGCTTTAAGCTTTGCTACAACTTTAGCTTCGGTTGCTATAGACGCATGATCTGTTCCTGGCACCCAACACGCATTTTTACCTTGTAAACGCGCCCTACGAATTAACACGTCTTGAATGGTGTTATTTAGCATATGTCCCATATGTAAAACACCTGTAACGTTTGGTGGTGGAATTACTATGGTATATGGTTCACGTTTATCTGGTGTGGAATGAAAATACTCATGTTTCATCCAGTAATCATACCATTTACTTTCTACTTGATTAGCATCATATTTTGATGGAATACTCATACTTTGGAATAGTTTTTGAAATACAATGTGCAAAAGTACTTATAATTTGGTTTCTGTAAAAAGATTTAAGGCTTGATACATAATGATTAGCTTTTTTTAACATGCATTACGTCTATTTTTTTTGCATGAGGACTGAAAAGTAAGTAAGTTTACCGTTCAATAAAATATAAATATTATGAAAAATTTAATTACAATATTATTTATTAGCTTATTAAGCTTTACTGCTACAGCACAAGATAAAGTTGCTAAAATCGAGTTTAAAACCGATGTTATTGACTATGGCACAATTGAAAAAGGCGCTGATGGTGTTCGTGTTTTTGAGTTTACTAATACAGGAAATGCACCATTAGTAATTTCTAATGTCAAATCTAGTTGTGGATGTACCGTTCCAGAAAAGCCTAAAGGTCCAATCCTACCAGGAAAAACTGGCGAAATAAAAGTAAAATACGACACTAATCGTGTGATGCCGATTAGAAAAACCATTACAGTAACATCTAATGCAGACACACCTACTGTAGCACTTAAAATAAAAGGAGAAGTTATTGATCCTAATAAAACAAGTGTTTTAGAAAAGAAACAGAAAAGTGTGATGGAAAAATAAAAAAGTAAGCCCTGATTATTCAGGGCTTTTTTTTTAATCAAACATACTTTCTAGTTTAAATAGTATTTCGTGTTGTTTCCCCGCCCTATCTATAAGTAGTTTTATTTGTTTCCCCGACTTACCATAAAACTGTTTTACGATTCGTTGTAATGATAGTTCTCCTGCAGATTTTCCATTAATTTCCAAAATTACATCGCCTAAAATTACGCCTGCTCTTTCAGCTGGCGAGCCTTTTCTAAGCTCTACAACTTCAAACGCTGGTTTTAAGCCTATTTCATATTCGGGATTAGTTGCTATATTTTGATTTCCAAACTTTATTAATTGCCCACTTCTTAAATTAAGTTGTTCTTCTACAACAAGCATCACACCATTTTGCTCTAGTTCTAATCCTGCTCTGTTATATCTAAATTCCTCATTAAAATATTTATTCTTTTTTAGGATTAACTTTCCGTTTGAATAATCAACAAACATATTAAAGCGCTTTAAAATATTTCCTGCAAGGCTGCCATTTCTATTTTTATATTGTCTGGCATTAGATATAGACAAGGAATCGGGAAAAGACACGTTGGTGTTTTTAAATTGAAACCCTGCAATTGTAAAAGCATCTACTTTAGAGCGTTTACCATAAACGCTTCCGTTTAAACCATAACCTAAAAAGTCTTCAAAAAATATATTGCTAGGCACAATTCCTAAACGGTCCTCTTTAAACAGCCATAACGCATCACTTCCTCCAGAATCAATCAGTAAGTTAACTGGTATTTTTTTACCAGAAATAGTGACTTGTGCTTTTAAATACGGTTTGTTTTTATAAAAAGTTAAATCCAACACTTTGCATGTTCGACATATTTTAGGAGAAAACAAATTAGGGTTGTACACTCTTAAAAAAGATCTGCTATAATTTATCTCTACTATAAAATTCTTAAAAAAGTCGTATCCTATAATACCATGAACAGGAACCCCTAAACGCGGAGCAAAACTTAAATTAGTATCGTAAACAATAAATAACTCTTGATTTAAATTAACCGTTTCGCCAATTCTTACCACATTTCCTTGAGATCTTAGAGCTTCTACTTGTACCCCTTCTCCTAAGCCTCGTAAAAATATTTTTTCTGATTCTTTAATTTGAAGCGAATCCTTTAAATTCAAAAAATTAAAAATAATCGACTTATTAACCCCTGTATCTAATAAGAAGGATAATTCGACACCATTAACCTCTACAGGAACAACAATAAGGTTATTACTTAACTTAAAATGGATCTTTTTTGAGCGTTTTCCATGCATTACAAAACCATCTTGCGCCTGAACATTTATACTCACGCCTACCAAAAAAAACACTAACATTAAATATCTTCTCACAAAAAACTAATAATCAATACTATATCAAGTTACAAATCTTTAACTTAAGATGGCTTTTTAACGGTGGTTTTTAAAAAAACTTTAAGATTATTTTCAGACATTTGCAGACAAATAAAAAGACATGCCAACAATATCAAAAAAAGGGCAAGATATGCCGCAATCGCCAATTAGAAAATTGGTGCCTTACGCAGAAAAAGCTTATCAAGAAGGTAAAACTGTATATCACTTAAACATTGGGCAGCCCGATATAAAAACCCCAGAAATAGCGCTAGATGCTGTAAAGGTTCACTCCTTAGATATTTTAGCCTATACAAGATCTGAAGGTTCTGATGGTTATCGCACAAAAATCGCTAACTATTATCATGGGCAAAACATTGAGGTTAATAAAGACAATATTATTGTAACAACAGGCGGTAGCGAAGCCCTTTTATTTGCCTTTGGAAGCATTATGGATGTTGACGATGAAGTTATAATTCCAGAACCTTTTTATGCCAATTACAATGGATTCTCTACAGCTTCTGGTGTAAACATTGTGCCTGTAATCTCTAAAATTGAAGATAATTTTGCACTACCTCCAATTGAAGAATTCGAGCAACTTATTACACCTAAAACCAAAGCCATTCTTATTTGTAACCCCGGAAATCCTACAGGGTACCTTTATTCAAAAGAAGAAATACAAAAACTAGCTGCTTTAGTAATAAAACACGATTTATTTTTAATTGCAGATGAAGTATATCGTGAGTTTATTTATGATGGTTACGAACACTACTCTATCATGCAAGAGGATAGCATTAAAGATCATGCTATTATGATAGATTCTGTTTCTAAAAGATACAGTATGTGCGGTGCTAGAATAGGCTGTTTGGTCTCTAGAAATAAAGAGATTATTTCTACGGCATTAAAATTTGCCCAAGCAAGATTGAGCCCTCCAACATTAGCCCAAATTGCTAGTGAAGCTGCACTGCAAACCCCACAAAGCTACTTTGATAATGTTATTGAAGAATATGTAGATAGACGCAACACACTAATTCGAGAATTAGAAAAAATAGATGGTGTTCAAGTTGCTAAGCCTAAAGGTGCTTTTTACTGTATTGCAGAACTTCCCATTGAAGATGCAGATGATTTTGCACAATGGCTTTTAGAACATTTTGATATTGACGGTGAAACAGTTATGGTTGCTCCAGCAGCAGGTTTTTACTCTACAAAAGGTGTGGGAAAAAACCAAATCAGGATTGCTTACGTATTAAAAAAGGAAAGCTTAATTAAAGCGGTTCATATTTTAAGTGAAGCCTTAAAAGTTTATAAAAAATCTTAATGACTGTTAGAGAAAACATATCTCTCAAACCATACAACACCTTTGGTATTGATGTAAAAGCTAAAAAGTTTATAGAAATTAATACTGTAAACGATTTAAAATTAGCTTTAAACAAGTTTCAAAAAGAAAAACTCTTTATTCTTGGTGGCGGCAGCAACATGCTACTCACCAAAGATATAGACGCTTTAGTTTTACACATTAATATAAAAGGTATTGAAGTTATTTCAGAAAACGACACACACGTCACCATACAAGCTCATGCAGGAGAAAACTGGCATGAGTTTGTACTTTGGTGCTTAAAAAATAACTTTGGTGGAATTGAAAATCTATCTCTAATCCCAGGTAATGTAGGCACCGCTCCAATACAAAACATCGGCGCGTATGGTGTAGAACTAAAAGACGTTTTTGTGTCTTGTAATGCTATAGAAATAGCCACACAAAACATAGTTACTTTCTCAAAATCGGATTGCAATTTTGGGTATCGCGAATCTGTTTTCAAACAAAATGCTAAAGGAAAATATATTATTACTAGCGTTTGTTTCTCGTTAACGAAAAGCAAACACAACCTTCATACTGGTTATGGCGCTATTACAGCTCAACTAGAGAAAATGGATGTAAAAAAACCTACAATATCTCATGTTTCGAAAGCTGTTATTGCTATTCGAGAAAGTAAATTACCAAACCCTAAAGAAATTGGTAATAGTGGTAGTTTTTTTAAAAATCCTATTATTACAAAACCACATTTTAACATCTTACAAAACAACTTTCCAAACGTACCTTTTTACAAAATTTCTAAAAATGAAATTAAAATCCCTGCCGGTTGGTTAATCGAGCAGTCCGGCTTTAAAGGAAAAACCTTTGGCAACTATGGGGTACATAAAAAACAAGCTCTAGTTCTTGTAAATTACAACAATGCAAATGGAAAGGATATATTACATCTAGCAAGGTTAATTCAAAAAACCGTTAAACGAATTTTTAATATTGATATTGAAACTGAAGTCAATATTATTTAAAAATATCTAACTTTAGACTTTCTAACTTAAACGAAACAGGTAACCATTTGAGGACTTCAATAGAAAAAGAAATTATCGACCTTTTAGGAAAAAGTGACAAAAGAGCCATCACACTGCTATATGAAAATTATGCCGATGCGCTTTTGGGTGTCGCTATGAAAGTACTAAAAGACGAAGATCTTGCTCAAGATGTACTTCAAGAAAGCTTAATAAAAGTCTGGAAAAAGCCCCAATCTTACAATCCTAAAAAAGCAAAGTTATTCACTTGGCTATACAGAATTACCTACAACACAGCCATAGACAAAATACGTTCTAAATCAAATAAACAGAGCAAAGAGATCCAAATTGAGGTTTCAAACGTATATAAATTGACATCCAAGAGTATAAATCAAGATGTTATGGACCTAAAAACCCATTTAAAAACTTTGGATAAAAAGTATCAAATTGTACTTGAAGCCTTATTTTTTGAAGGGATGACACAACAAGAAGCCAGCGATGAACTAGACATTCCGCTGGGTACTATAAAATCAAGATTAAAAATTGGACTTCGTGAATTAAGAAAAATTTACGATCCAGAATAAAAAGCGTCATGAATGATAAAATAACTACTTTTTTAAATTCTGACCTATTAGAAAAATATCTTTTAGGTGACACTACTTCTGCCGAAACAGAAATGGTTGAAACTTATATTTCAAAATACCCAGAAGTAGAACAAGCATACAACACATTGCAAGACAACTTGGAAATTATGGCCAAATACCATGCCGTTGAAGCGCCAAAAAGCATTTTAAACAATGTTTTAAATGAGTTAGACGACAAGCCTGTAAAAACATTAGCTGCCAGAAAAAAACCCACTAAAAAATGGTTTAAATACTCTATAGCGGCTAGTGTTGCTACTATTGCTTTCGCTACACTATCTTACACGCTTTACCAACAAAATCAAGCATTAAAGCACGAAAACCAAGTCGTTGTCGACGAAATATTTGATTTACGTAACGATATTGAAAACAACAATAATAAGTTAGACGATTTAATGCGTCAGTTTATGAAACTGAATAACCCTGACACCGAAAAATATGTGTTGCGTGGAAATGATAGAGCAAAAAACTTAAAAACAGTTGCTTACATTAACCCTAAGGAAAAAACATCAATGATTGATGTGGTTTCGCTCCCTAAACTTCCAGAAAACCAAACCTATCAAATTTGGGCCGAAGTGCAAGATAGAATGGTAAACTTAGGCATTTTGGATGAAGCTGATAGAAAACTAAAAACAATTCCTTATATGGAAAATGCTTTAGGCCTTTCAATTACTATTGAAGACAAAGAAAATTCAGATAATGTAAATATTGAAAATGAAGTCGCTGAGATTTCACTTCAACAGAAATAACACCAAAAAAAGCTGAGTCAAAAAAACTCAGCTTTTTTTATAACTAGTTATTATTCCCATAAAGAAACTTTCCTATCACACCAGCCACAATTGCGCCAGCAATAGGTGCCAACCAAAATAACCATACTTGACTTAAGTAAGCACCGTCAGCAAACAACGCTTGACTGGTAGACCTTGCGGGATTTACAGAAGTATTTGTAATAGGGATACTAATTAAATGTATTAATGTTAATCCCAAACCAATAGCAATTGGCGCAAAGCCTTTTGGTGCTTTTTCGCTTGTGCTTCCTAAAATTATAAGTAAAAAGAATGCTGTTAAAATAAACTCAGCCACAAAAGCAGACGTTAATGAATAGCCTCCTGGCGACAACTCCCCATAGCCATTAGAAGCAAACCCACCAACACTTTCAAAACCATCTACTCCAGACACAATAAAATACAAAGCGCTTGCTGCTATAATGGCTCCAATTAATTGTGCAATAATATAACCTGGTAATTCTTTAATAGAAAATCTACCCCCAGCCCAAAGCCCAAATGTTACTGCAGGATTAAAATGACCACCGGAAATATGTCCAACGGCAAAAGCCATAGTTAAAACTGTTAAACCAAAAGCCAATGCTACTCCTGCAAAGCCAATACCCAATTCTGGAAAAGCTGCTGCAAAGATGGCGCTTCCGCAACCACCAAAAACTAACCAAAAGGTTCCAAAAAATTCTGCTAATAGTTTTTTCATAATATAAAAAGTTAATATTGTATACTTCTAAGATACAGAATATTATAATAAGTCACATTTTAATTTTTCTACACACTTAAATACTATAATGTAATTATGTTTTTCAGCTGTAAAAATTGTACCTTTGCATAAAATTTCGACTATGAAACTTTTATTGATTACATTACTTTTATTAGGACTTGGAGTTGCTGGTATTGCTATAAAAATATGGGCTAAAAAAGACGGTAAATTTGCAGGAACTTGCGCTAGCCAAAACCCGATGCTTAACAAAAATGGCGACGCTTGTGGATTCTGTGGAAAAACTCCAGATCAATTCGACTCTTGTAACGAACCTCAACACTCGTAAGCTTCAATGCAGTTTATAGATATCGTATTCTACAGCTTTATAGTAGTAGTGTGCATACAAACTGTATTTTATTTAGGGATTTTTTCAAAATTTGCTTTTGAGAAAATCAAACATAAAAAGGCCAAAACTATTCCGGTTTCGGTTATTATTTGTGCCAAAAACGAGGCTGAAAATCTTCAAAACTTTCTGCCTTCAATTTTAGAACAAGATTACCCAAATTTCGAGGTTATTTTAATTAATGATAGCTCCAGAGATCACACTCTTGATGTTATGGAACAATTCGAAAAACAATACAACAATATTAAAATTGTAAATGTTAGAAACATTGAAGCGTTTTGGGCCAACAAAAAATACGCTTTAACATTGGGTATTAAAGCTGCAAAAAACAACACTTTACTTTTTACAGATGCCGACTGTAAACCTGTATCCAATAAATGGATAAGTGATATGAGTTCGCATTTTAGTCATACAAAAACCATCGTTATTGGCTACGGCGCTTATAAACGCATAAAAGGCTCCTTTTTAAATATGCTAATTAGGTTTGAAACCTTACTTACTGCTACGCAATATTTTTCTTATGCAAGTCTTGGCATGCCTTATATGGCGGTTGGCAGAAATTTAGCCTACCGAAGCGAAACCTTTTACGACGCCAGAGGGTTTATGAATCATATTGATATTAATTCTGGCGATGACGATTTGTTTATAAACGAAATTGCTACTGGAAAAAACACAGCAATTTGCGTAACAAAAACCAGCTTTACAGAGTCGCTACCAAAAACTACCTTTAAAGATTGGGTGCTACAAAAAAGACGACACATAAGCACAGCACATCGCTATAAGTTAAAACATAAAATTTTACTATCTACATTCTATGCATCGCAATTCTTGTTTTGGGGATTGGCCATTGCTTTATTACTAACAACTTTTAATTGGCCTATTGTCCTATCGTTAGTTCTTTTTAGGTTTTTGCTTCTATATTTAATACTAGGAAAAACATCTAAAAAACTAAATGAAAAAGGGCTTTTAGCTATATTACCTATTCTAGAATTGTTTTTAATTAGTATGCAAATGGTTATCTTTATAAAAAATCTCATCTCAAAACCTCATCATTGGAAATAAAAGACGCTATTGAAAAAGCAAAAAAGAACGACCAAATAGCATTTAACTACTTGTTAGACACTTATTGGAACGATGTTTATGGCTTTCAATTAAAGCGTACTCAAAATGAAAATGATGCCGAAGATATTACCATACAAACCTTTTCAAAAGCTTTTGATAAAATAGACACCTATAATGATAATTATGTTTTTAAGACGTGGCTAATTGCCATTTCAAAAAACATTCATATAGACTTATTGAGAAAGCAAAAATCTTCTATTGAAAGTACTGCAAACAAACATGTAGAAGATGAGTATTTTGCCATTGCCGACGAGTCTCCAACAGCTGAAGATAAACTTATCAAAGAGCAAAATTTGGCTAAGTTGCTTCGCGACATCAAAAAACTAAAACCACATTACCAAAAAGTTATTAATCTTAGGTATTTTCAAGAATTAAGCTACAAGGAAATTTCTAAAGAACTTGACGAACCCATTAATAATGTAAAAGTAAAACTGCTTCGTGCTAAAAAACTTTTAGCTGAAATTATTAAGAAAAAATGATGCTTCGGTTTAAATCTTTAGGTCCTGGTTTGCTGTTTGCTGGTGCTGCCATTGGCGTATCGCACTTGGTACAATCTACAAGAGCTGGTGCCGACTTTGGTTTTGGGTTAATCTGGGCATTGCTATTAATAAACATTATAAAATATCCGTTTTTTCAATTTGGCCCTCGCTATGCAACAGCAACTGGAGAAAGCCTTTTAGACGGCTACAAAAGATTAGGCAATGGTGTTTTAATAGCTTATTTTATTATCACATTCGCCACTATGTTTACCATTCAAACAGCTGTTACTATCGTTACAGCAGGCTTAGGAAAAACGCTGTTTGGCTTAGATTGGCCTATTGAATATTGGACATTGTTAGTACTTGCTACATGTTTGGGTATTTTACTTAAAGGACGCTATGCGTTCTTAGACAAATTAATGAAAGTTATTGTCGTCACTCTAACCATAAGCACCATAGCTGCAGTTGTAATGGCTACTTCAAACACAAATGAAACACTGTCTTTCTCTCAAATTATTCCTAACGATACGGTTGGCATTGCTTTTTTAATTGCTTTTATGGGGTGGATGCCCGCACCTTTAGATATTTCGGTATGGCATTCGTTATGGTCGTTAGAAAAGAAAAAAATGGATGCTTCTTTAGAACCTAAAACAGCATTATTCGATTTTAATGTAGGCTTTTTTAGCACTATTATAATTGGGTTGTGCTTTCTTGCTTTAGGCGCTTTAGTTATGCATCAATCTAACGTGAGTTTTAGTAGTTCGGCAGCAGTATTTTCTAACCAACTCATTACAATGTACACAGACAGTCTTGGACATTGGGCGTATTGGCTTATTGGTATTGCCGCTTTTACAACCATGTTTAGCACCACCTTAACAACCTTAGATGCTTCACCAAGAGCCATGGATAAAACCACCTCGCTACTCTTTAGCAAAAATCACAAAAAGGGCTATCTATTTTGGATATTATTATTAACCATTGGCACCTTAGCTATTTTCTTCTTATTTCTTTCTGAAATGGGTACACTTATTGAAATCGCTACAATATTATCGTTTTTAACAGCACCTTTCTATGCTATTTTAAATTACAAGCTTATTAGTAGCAAACATACACCACAAGCTTGGCGACCTTCAAAAACAATGCATATATTTAGTTGGATTAGCATAATATTTTTGATTGGTTTTAGTGTTTGGTACTTAACAACCATTTAGCATAGTTATGAGAATTATCACTAAAAATTCCATTTAGCCTCTAGCAATACAAAGCGATTAATAAGAAACAGGTTTTCTTTAGTTTTTTGAAAATCTATAATTGTAATCTCTTCAATAGATTTATGATTTAATAAATTTTGACACGACAAATTAAACTTCAAGTTTTTTATATCAAAAAGTAAAGACGCATTGATAAAATTATAAACTTGCTTATTGTTAGAGTTTGAATAAGGATATAGTTGGTTTGAACTTAAACTAACAAAATAATTTTCCCCAATGTCATACTCAACATCAAAATACGACTTTAGCCTCTTAGTTGTACTAGTATTCTTAATAGATTTTAACTTATTATTATTTGTCTCTACATTAACACCTGTTTTAAAATTAACTTTTGACTTAAACAGGCTAGCATAACTAAAACCAATATTAAACATTGAATTTCTAACATCTGAGGTTGTAGAATTAAGTGAAGTTTGATAATTTCTTGTAAGATTGTATACACTTAATCCTATTGAAGACTTTAATTTAGGTATATATTTAGACCAATTTGCTTTTAATAAAAACCTATTAATGGATTTCCCAAAGTTTTTATTATAAAAAAGATAAGGACTATTTGTAGTTAGAGAAGTTACTACACCATTTGTCTTATAATTTATATCAAATAATATATTTAAATGATATTGTTTTTTCCAATTACTGTAATAATGAGCCAAAGATATTGAGTGCTCTCTTTGCCTTAAGTAAGTATCACTTCCTTTAAAAAAACTTCTATTATCTATCAATATATAATTTCCATATAAGTCCTTTAAATTAGGATAATTATTTTTATAATTATAGTTTAAAACTGTTTTACCCAATAATCTAGTTTTAAATGTTATTTTAATTTTAGGCATCAAATACAACAAGTTATTATTGTCTCTATTAATAACTTGGTTTTTATCGTATATACATGAAAGTCCAACTAATAAGTTTACTTTATTATAAAAATTATGTTCATACGAACCAAAAGCTGATAACCTTATGTTTTTTAAGCTTTCATCATTACTTATATTATTATCTAATTGTGAAACATTTTCTTTATAAAAATTAGAAATTAAAGACTCTTTAAAATTAGAATAGCCTAATTGAAAATTTAGTTTTTTTGAAATATAATATGCCCCAAATTCAAAAAGCGAAAATTCATTTTTGTAATTCTGAACCAAGTTACTATAAGAATTGTTTTCTATGATTTGATTAACTAGATTATAATGTTGTTTTTTTGCGTTTTTTGTGAAATTATTCTCAAATAAAATAGCCGCATTATCAGTTATTTTAACCGTATAATCCATATGTTGAGAGAAGTAAACATCTTCATTTTTTAAATTACTATGAAAGTTTTGGTTTACACCTAGGATTTTATCATTTGAATTAGATTCTTCTTTATATAGTCTAAAATCTACATTTAGTAATTTATTTGTACTGATAATATTTTTTAGTTTTAAATCAACATTTTTTAAGTTAGTTTTCGATTTTATACTTTTATTTTCAAAAATTGTTAAAGAGCTTTGGGCATTAAACTCTGTCAACTTATTTGATTTTTTTAATATCTTATCGTCACTATAAAAAACTAGTGCATTTATAGTAAGTTTTTCATTTATATTTTGAGAAGCACCTAATGCATTTAGCAAAGAATTATTATCATTTATATTTGTTTCATCAATTTCTTTGGGTAGATTAATGTCATCATCCCTGATTAAATAATTAGCTTTTTTTCTATATTCCGACAATCTGTTAATGTTATTATTTTCAAAAGAAGTGTCATTAAATAATTTATTCGATCTAGAACCTGTATTGTTAAATGTGTTTGTGGTATAAAAATTCGTTTTGGAATTCAACAACATTGCGTCCAATTTATTATTGGTCTTTTTAGGAACACCTAAACCTAACTTAACATCTCCGACTATTTGGTTTTTTATACTATCCTTAAATTTTAAATTCAAAGCAACATTATCTGAACGACTTATTTGCTTTAATATTAAATTGTCATTGTAATTATTTAAGATCTCAATTTCGTTTACAGCATTAGGGTTTAGGCTTTTAGAAATTATTTTATAGTTTTCCGAAAACAAATCATTACCTTCTACTAATATTTTAGATATTGCTTTTCCATTTACTGAAATGCCTCCATCAGAATCAATTTTTATACCAGGTAATCGTTTTATTAAGTCTTCAACTGCATTATCATTTTTTTTCACATATTGAGTAGCATCATAGACTATAGTGTCATTTTTTTTTCTAATTTTTTGTTTAACAGAAATTAATACCTCACTCAAAATTTCACCTCTCATCTTAAGTTTAAACTCCTTTTTTTGAGCAACCTGATTTTCAGGAGTTAATATAAAACTAGTGTGTTGATGTTCTAAACTACTAATTTCAAAAATGTAATTTGTAGATTGTTTTTTTAAATCAAAGTGAAAAGAACCTGAATGATCTGATTTTGAAAAACTAACTCGTTCCCCATTTATATTATTAACTAAAATATTAGCATTAGAAACTGGAACACCTAAAGTATCTACAATTTTACCTTTGAAAATAAAACGCTCTTGAGAAAAAGAATGTAATTGTATAAAAATAAAAATTAGCAGAAAGACACTTTTATTTTTTATCCTGACTATCTTCACAATTAAATAATTCTTCTAATAAAAATTCTTGCTTGGGCAAAAACTCGATTGAATAATATGGCAGAGGTTTAAATGTATTATTTACTTTAATATTTCTAGCAGCCATTACAGCTTTTGCTGTTTCAATTTGTGACAAATACAACCTATAATTTTCCTCTAAAAACTCTTCTAGTTTCATTTCTTCACCGCCTGTTGGTTTTGTAAATACTCTTGCCTTCTTTATAGGGTAAACAAGCTTTTTAAAATTAATTATTATTTGATTATATTCATCTTTAACTTCAAGTATTAACCCTGGTAAACCACTAAATTTCCATGGGCCAATTGGCAGCGGAATTTCGTACGTAAACCAAGCCTCATAAACTCTTCCCATATAATCGGTATATGCTTTATACGCTTTATACTCGCCTATTTTTTTTTGTGTGTTAGTTATGTTCCAATTAAATTTTATACTATCCTGTTTTACTAACACTAAATACTTATTTGCTAATAAGACTTTTGAAATTATTCTTTTCGTACTTAAATCATGATGAACAATTAACCCATTATTCTCAAAAATACGACGCACACTAGCAAAATGATTTTCTTTATGTTTTATTTCTGTGTCAAAATCAACACTAGACTTACCTTCTAACTGAATAGAGTTATATACAAAATGTGTTTGCTCCGTATCAAAAATCAACTCTGCTTTATAAGCATAGTTATCCAAATAATCTTCTAAATTAACATCAAATTCATAAATAACTTTTCCTTGTTTATTTTGTGAATAAATCAATAAACAAAATAAAATACTTATGAAAGTAGTGACATGTTTTTTCATTTAGTTCCAATAAATTAAAAATATAAAAAGGTAGAAACTTTAGCCTCTACCTTTCATGAAAAATATCTTAAACACTAACAAGCCTCTACGACATCTTCATAAAAATATTCCCACTCAGCTCGACTACACCAACCTGAATAGGTACCATTATAAACACAACCAGGTATGTTAATAGAATAAGTAAGGTTGTATGGCTTTTTCTTCTCAAAAGTCAAGTGGTTATTGCTCTTCTCTTTGATTCCAGTATAGGACGCAAAAAAAGCATACAAAAAATAACAAAAATACTTTTTTCATAATTTGAAATTTAAATGATTAATATCCAACAATATATATATACACGTAAAACCATGTTAAATTAATGTTAAGAACAATCCTTACAACGTTTTTAACACAAAAACACAAGATTATACATATCTTTGCACATTCATTTTAGTTTATGGAAACAAAAACTGCATCCAATATATTACCAAAAGAACGCAAACCAAAATGGCTTCGCGTAAAACTTCCTACTGGAAAAAAATACACAGAGCTACGTGGTTTAGTAGACAAGTACAACCTTAACACCATTTGCACTTCGGGAAGCTGCCCAAATATGGGTGAATGTTGGGGTGAAGGCACTGCAACCTTTATGATTTTAGGAAATGTATGTACAAGAAGTTGTGGCTTTTGTGGTGTAAAAACGGGAAGACCAGAAACGGTAGATTGGGATGAACCAGAAAAAGTAGCGCGTTCTATAAAAATTATGAAAATAAAACACGCGGTTTTAACTAGTGTTGACCGTGATGATTTAAAAGATATGGGAAGCATTATGTGGGCCGAAACCGTAAAAGCTGTTCGCCGCATGAACCCAGAAACCACCTTAGAAACTCTTATCCCAGACTTTCAAGGGGTAGAACGCCATATTGATAGAATTATAGATGTTGCTCCAGAAGTGGTGTCTCATAATATTGAAACTGTTCGTCGTTTAACTCGCGATGTGCGTATTCAAGCAAAATACGATAGAAGTTTAGGTGTCTTAAAATACTTAAAAAGCCAAGGCCAACGCCGTACAAAATCTGGTATTATGTTAGGTTTAGGTGAAAAACGCGAAGAAGTTATTGAAACGCTACACGATTTAAGAGAAAACGATGTGGATGTTGTTACCATCGGTCAATATTTACAGCCAAGTAAAAAACATTTACCGGTTAAGCGTTTTATTCTACCTGATGAATTTCAAGAATATAAAGAGATTGGTTTAGAGCTTGGTTTCCGTCACGTAGAAAGCAGTGCTCTGGTAAGATCTTCGTACAAAGCCCAAAAACACATCAACTAATGATTCGGGTTGGCATTAATGGATTTGGAAGAATTGGTCGACGCTTATTTAGACTTGCCTTAAACCATCCTGCTATAGAGATTGTTGCTATAAACGATTTGGCTGATGCTAAAACCTTAAGCCATTTATTAAAATACGATAGTATTCATGGTATTTTTAATGCAGATGTATCCTATACCGAAAATAATATTTTGGTTAACGGCACATCCATTCCTTTATTAAACAATAATCATCCTAGCCAAATAAACTGGTCGCCATATAACATTGATTTTGTTATAGAATCTACAGGTAAATTTAAAGACAAATTAAGTTTGCAACACCATTTAAACAATGGCGCTAAACGAGTTATTTTAAGTGTTCCTCCAATAGATGATGATATTAAAATGGTTGTTCTTGGTGTAAACGACAACATCCTAGATGGTTCCGAAACGATGGTTTCTAACGCATCTTGCACAACCAATAATGCCGCACCAATGATTAACATCATTAATGATTTATGTGGCATTGACCAAGCTTATATTACAACGGTACACTCCTACACTACCGACCAAAGTTTACACGATCAACCACATCGCGATCTTCGTCGAGCTAGAGCAGCAGGACAATCTATAGTACCTACAACAACAGGAGCCGCCAAAGCATTAACTAAAATATTTCCAGATTTAGCCAGTGTTATAGGAGGTTGTGGTATTCGTGTTCCGGTTCCTAATGGGTCTTTAACCGATATTACATTCAATGTAAAAAGAACCGTAAGTATAGAAGAGATAAATAAAGCTTTTAAAGAAGCTTCTAAAAATGCTTACAAGCATATCCTGCAATATACCGAAGACCCAATCGTATCTATTGATATTGTGGGAAATACGAATTCTTGTATATTTGATGCTGAAATGACATCTGTAATTGGAAATATGGTAAAAATTATAGGTTGGTACGATAATGAAACTGGTTATTCTTCTAGAATATTAGATTTAATGTGTTATTTATCGAACAAATCATGACTTTTATCGAATAAATATTTATATTTGTCCGTAATAGTGACTATGAATATGTCCCAAATTTTAAAACATACTTATACGCTTCTTATTATTTTAATGAGTTTTGGCGCGTTAGCACAAGAAAGTGTTAGTGATGATCCTGAAACTATTCAGAATAATATTGATTACAGAGTAAATCAAGCCCAATTTGATATTGAAAGCCATAATTATTTTCAAGCGAAGAATGAATTAGACGAAGCTTTAAAACTTGCTCAAAAGATAGATAACAAAAAAAGCTTAGGTATTATATATTCTAAAATTGGCAAACTTCAATTTATAACAGAAGAACCTAACGAAGCTATAAAATCGCTTATCAAGGCTAATAAAATTCAGCGTTTAGCTAAAGATGAAACCAATTTAGCCGAAACCTATAAAGTTTTGGGTAATGTTTATTACTCTAAAAAAGAATTCAATAAAGCTTTAGAATATTACACCTCGTCCCATTCGTTATTCGAGCAAGCTAATTTAAATAATTATGTTGCCGAAGTATTACTTAACGAAGGAAAAACACATTTAGCTTTAGGGGAATATTCCGAAGCCAAATCGAAATTACAAAAATCTGTTGTCCTTGCTAATAGGTATGAATTAGACAAAGTATTAAGTAGTGCCAAAATAAACCTTGGATTAGCACTTTACAAACTCAACCTTAAAAACGATGCGCTTTCTGAAGCTAACGAAGGCCTATCCATTGCAAAAAACAATAATTTTGTAAATGTTTTAAATGAAGGATATTTAATTATAAGCGACTTACATCAACTAAATGGCGAATACAAAAAAGCCAATAACTTTTTAAAGAAATATGTATTCATCTCCGATTCGTTGTTAGAAGTTAAACGTAATAACCTATCAAACGAAAAGCGTATTCAATTATTAACAGACAATCAAACTGAATATCAAAAAGAACAATCGGCAGACTTAGAAGAGCAAAAAGCCGCAAACGATTTAAGCAAACTAACAACCATTTTAAGTATTGCTTTAATTACTATTTTATCGCTACTTACCTTATCATTATACAAAAACAATAATATTAGGTTAAAAACCAACAATATGCTTCACAAAAAAAATAGTGAACTTATTGTCTCTAAAGAAAAAGCCGAACTCGCATCAAAAACCAAAGCCAATTTCTTGTCTACCGTAACACACGAGTTAAGAACACCGCTATATGCTGTAACAGGTTTAACTAATATGCTTTTGGAAGAAAACCCAAAACCAGAACAAATCCAACATTTAAAATCTTTAAAATTCTCTGGAGATTATTTGTTAACCTTTATTAATGACATTCTTCAAATTAATAAAATTGAAGCTAATAAAGTTGACATAGAACCCGAGCCTTTTAACTTAAAGAAAAAGATTACCAATGTTATTGCAGCATTAAAAAACTCGGCAAACGATAACAACACCAAACTTCATTTTGAATATGAAGAAAACTTACCCGAAAACTTTGTTGCCGATCAAATTAAGATTTCGCAAATATTAATAAACCTAGTAGGAAACTCGATTAAGTTTACTAAAGATGGTGATATTTGGGTTAAAGTGAGTAAACTAAGCCAAAATAGCGAAATATTTAATCTAAGATTTGAAATAGAAGACAACGGCATTGGTATTAGTAAAGAAAAACAAGAACAACTGTTTGATAGCTTCTCGCAAGGCTCTATTCAAATTAACAGAAAATATGGCGGAACCGGTTTAGGACTTTCCATTGTAAAAGGGTTAGTTAAAATTTTAAAAGGAAAAATATACTTAGAAAGCGAACTGGGTAAAGGCTCTAATTTTATTTTTGAAATTCCATTAAAGTATACCGAAAAAGAAGAAGTTGTTGAAGAAAAGAAAAGCTATTTTAATGATATTAGCGATATAGACTTAGAGAATATTAACATTCTTGTTGTTGAGGATAACAAAATCAACCAAATGATTACCAAGAAAATCCTCAACAAAATGAAACTTAATTGTGATGTTGTTGATCATGGTGAAGCAGCTGTTGAAAGTGTTAAAGACAAAGCCTACGATGTGGTGTTAATGGATATTCATATGCCAGGAATTAGCGGACTTGAAGCCACCAAAATAATACGTGGGTTTAACAAAGAAATTACCATTTTTGCCTTAACAGCCGTAACACTCGAAGATAAAATGCATGAGTTTGACGAAGCTGGTTTTGACGATATTATCTCCAAACCTTTCAAACAAGAAGATTTCGAGAAAAAATTATTTAATGCATTAATGGGAGAAAATCACCAAAAAGCAACCTAACTAAACGTTCGCAACAAAGTTTTTTACAATCTGGTTAAAAGTAGGTGCATTATAAAAACCTATCTCAATTGGTAAATAATACAATCTTCCTTTCAAAACCTTAAACTCTAGTAAACGCATATAATCTTTTTCTGTAGTAACAATCACCTTATTTTCTTCTATAATTTTGGCAACATCTTTATCACTAAAAGCATGATGATCTTTAAATCGCATGTGATTAAAATGCAATCCTTTTTCATTAAGAACATTTAAAAGCGGTTTAGGGTTAGCTATTCCTGTTACCAAAGTAAACGATTCCAAATCTGCTAACAGCATGTTATCGGTTTCTGTAAAAACATATTTAGAATAAGTTATATAACTAAAACACACTTGTTGATGTGCTTTTGGTTGTAACATCCCTGTAATACGTCTTCGTTCTTCTTCTAAAAGGTTATCAGGACATTTAGTCACTACAATTATATCGGCTCGTTTAGCGCCTGTTTTAGGTTCTCGTAAATTACCCGTTGGCAAGACAAAATCATTAATATATAAATCGTTATAAGTCGTTAGCAAAATATTTAATCCTGCTTTTACCTTTCTATGCTGAAACGCATCATCTAATAAGACAACATCTGGGTGCTGAAACGCCATTAATTTATTAATACCGCGAACACGATTACTATCAACAGCAACACTAATAGTCTCTTTAAATTTATTATAAAACTGAAAAGGTTCATCGCCTAAAGTTTTTGCTGTATCTTGTTTATCTGCCAGTTTAAAACCTGATGTCTTTCTACCGTAACCTCTACTTAACGTAGCCAATTTGTATTCTTGTTTTAATAAGGTTACTAAATACTCAATCATGGGGGTTTTTCCAGTACCGCCAGTACTTAAATTACCCACACATATTACTGGAAAAGAAAAAGAAGTTGATTTTTTCCAACCTAAATCGTAAAATAAGTTCCGCAACCAAGTCACCAAATAATAAATAGGCACAATTGGAAATAGAAGTATGCGTAGTAATTTCATAGTAACGAAAGTAAATATTTTATATTTGTTTTTAATTCCAAACCTAAAACTTTATGATTATTCAAGAGGTAATTAATTATTTAGAAGAATTAGCACCATTACATTATGCTGAAGATTTTGATAACGTTGGTTTACTAGTGGGCGATAAAACCCAAAAACTAACAGGTGTTTTAGTCACTCTAGATACACTTGAAGATGTTGTAGATGAGGCCATTAAAAACAACTGTAATTTAATAGTAAGCTTTCACCCCATTATTTTTAAAGGTTTAAAAAGCTTAACAGGCAAAAATTACGTAGAAAGAACTGTATTAAAAGCTATAAAAAACGACATTGCTATTTATGCCATTCACACCGCATTAGACAATGCGTTATTAGGAGTTAATCACATGATAAGCGAACAGTTGGGACTTACAAATAAGCAAATATTAATCCCTCAAAAAAATACACTTAAAAAATTAACCACATTTGTCCCAAAAGAAGAAGCGTCAATAGTTAGAAACGCACTTTTTGCAGCTGGTGCAGGAAGCATTGGCAATTACAGTAATTGTAGTTTTAATGTTGAAGGTTCTGGAACATTTATGGGAAATGACAAGTCTAATCCCACTATTGGAAACAAAAACGAAACACACACCGAAGCAGAAACACAAATCACAGTCGTTTTCGAAAAACACAAACAAAATCACATTTTAAAAGCTCTATTCAAGGCACATTCTTACGAAGAAGTCGCTTACGACATTATAACATTAGACAATAAAAACCAAGAAATTGGTATAGGTATGATTGGTGAATTAAAAGAAGAAATGTCTGAAAGCAATTTTCTAGATTTTGTAAAAACAAACATGAAAACCGAATGTATAAGACATAGTAGTTTTTTAGGCAAACCTATTAAAAAAGTAGCTGTATTAGGTGGCTCAGGAAGTTTTGCTATTAACGCTGCCAAAGCACAAAAAGCAGATGCTTATATAACGGCCGATTTAAAATATCACGACTTTTTTTCGGCAAATAACCAGATTCTTTTAGCCGATATTGGCCATTTTGAAAGCGAACAGTTCACAAAAAACCTTCTAACTACCTATCTTACAAAAAAAATTACTAATTTTGCAATCGTTTTATCAAAGACCAATACCAATCCGGTAAATTATTTTTAAAGTATGGCAAAAAAGAAAGAACTAACTGTAGAAGAGCGTTTAAGAGCTCTTTACGATTTGCAACTAATCGACTCTCGCATTGATGAAATAAGAAATGTTCGTGGGGAACTTCCTTTAGAAGTTCGTGATTTAGAAGACGAAGTCGAAGGTCTTAACACAAGGTTAGAGAAATTAGATTCAAGCTTAGAGTCTATCAACAATCAAATTAGTGACAAGAAAAACTTAATTGAAGAGTCGAAAGCACTAATTAAAAAGTACAGTGAGCAACAAAAAAATGTTAGAAATAACAGAGAATACAACTCACTTACTAAAGAAGTTGAATTCCAAGAACTTGAAATTCAATTAGCCGAAAAGAACATTAAAGAGTTTAAGGCACAAATCGAACAAAAGAAAGAAGTTATTTCTGAAACTAAAGACAAGCTTAAAGAGCGTCAAAAACATCTAAAACACAAAAAAGGTGAACTAGATGCTATTTTAGCCGAAACAGAAAAAGAAGAAAAAGCTTTAATAGATAAATCTGAAGATTACAAGAAAAACATCGAAGAAAGACTTGTAAAAGCTTACACTAGAATAAGAACTAATGTAAAAAACGGTTTAGCAGTTGTTCCTATTGAAAGAGGTGCTTCTGGTGGATCTTTCTTTACAATTCCACCACAAATTCAAATGGAAATTGCAACAAGAAAACGCATTATTACCGATGAGCATAGTGGACGTATTTTAGTAGACGCACAATTAGCCGAAGAAGAAAAAGAAAAAATGGACAAGCTTTTTGCTAAGCTATAAGCCATAGTTTCACATTATAAATTATAAGCTCTTGCTCATGCAAGGGCTTTTTTTTATAAAAAACACCTTGTTACTATAAGGTTCTCTCTTTTGTTTCGACTACTTAAAAAAAGATGTTATGAAACAAGTTGCTTCCTTAATCATTTTCACGCTTTTATTTAATTGCAATAACAACGCCCAAAACAACAAAAAACAACAAGCTATGGTAAACATAAAACCAACTCAGGTTTCATTACAAGATGGCAAAGCAAGAGCCTATTTTGCCAGTGGTTGTTTCTGGTGTGTTGAAGCCATTTACCAAAGTGTTATTGGTGTAGAAGACGCTATTTCAGGTTACTCTGGCGGCCATACAGAAAACCCAACATATAACTCTAGTAATACAGGACGAACAGGACATGCTGAAGCAGTAGAAGTCATTTACGATCCCAATGTCGTGAGTTTTTCAGATTTGGTTGAAGTCTATTTCAGCACGCAAGACCCGACTCAAGTAAATGGCCAAGGACCAGATTGGGGCTCGCAATACCGTTCCATCATCTTTTATCAAAACGATGAGCAAAAACAAATTGCTGAAGCCAAAAAAGCTAAATGGGCAAAAAAAATAAGTAGTAACATCGCTGCCGAAATTATGCCGTTTCAAAAGTTCTGGGAAGCCGAAGCCTATCATCAAAACTTTGAAGCAAGGAACCCTAATCATCCATATGTTAGAAATGTATCCAACAAGCGTTTGGATAAATTATACAAAACCTGCCCATTGTTGGTAAAAAAAGAAGTGAACGATGTTATTAAAGACCTAAACAAAAACTAAGGTTTCGTCGCTTTTATTTCAAAAATCAAAGGATATAATTTGTCTTTAGTAACATACATTTCAGATTGTGTTTTAATCAAATCTGGCAATACATTGTAAGGACTTTCATCATATTCATTTAAATAATCTATATGCAAACCTGCTTCGGTTAATGCGTTAACCACTTCACTTAAACCATGATTCCAACCATACTCTTTACTTACCATTTTTGAGTTAGTATTGGCATAAGTGCCTTCATACTCTTCATAAATCACATCATCTTGCATATAACCATATTTCAACGTTGGCTTTTCGTCCAAATAATCAAACATCCAAACAATAGGGTGAAACTCGGCCATATAAAAGACACCTCCAGAAGTTAAACGTTCGGCAATCATTTTCCCCCAAGGTTTCAAATCGGGCAACCAACCTATCACACCATAGCTGGTAAAAACAATATCAAACTCGGCATTTATATACTTTGACGTATCCAGTACATTACAACAAACAAACTCAGCATCCAATTGCAATTCATCATTAAGTTTTTTTGCCAACGCAATACCTTCATCGCTCAAATCCACGCCAACACATTTGGCGCCTTCCCTACTCCAACTTAACGTATCTTGTCCAAAATGACATTGCAAATGCAATAAACGCTTCCCTGAAACATCACCCAATGCATTTAGCTCGTAAGGCATTAAAGACGTTTTTCCTTTTTTAAAAGACATTAAGTCATACATATCGCTTGTAGCGTTGACTTTTACCTTTTCGTTCCAAGTCGCTTTGTTAACTTCAAAATACGGTTGATTTTCTTTCATATAACTCATATTTTCAACATCTAAAATACAACTTTCCTACGTATATAGCATAAATAGAATATTCCGCCTCGTGCGCCTATATATATTTAAAGCACTTTCACCATTGGTCAAAGTGCTTTGCTTTTTTTAAGGCATCAGCGCTTAAAACTTTTCTATTATTTGTATTTTTGGGAAAACTCACAAAAACAACACACATTGAACTATAAAACAGGGCTGGATTTCGCCAAGGAAATGGATGAAAACGATCCATTAAAAGCGTACCGCAGTAAATTTCACATCCCAAAAGACAACAATGGGAATGAACTTGTATACCTCTGCGGAAATTCTTTAGGCTTGCAACCAAAAACCACAAAAAACTACATCGATCAAGAACTAAACGATTGGGCAAATCTAGGTGTAGAAGGTCATACCGAAGCCAAAAACCCGTGGTTACCTTATCACGAATTTCTTACTGAGAATATGGCCAAAGTAGTTGGTGCTAAACCTATTGAAGTAGTTACAATGAACACCCTAACGGCCAACCTTCATTTTATGATGGTATCGTTTTATAAACCTACACCCAAGCGCTATAAAATTGTTATTGAAGCCGATGCGTTTCCGTCTGATAAATACGCTGTGGAATCGCAATTACGTCATCACGGATTTGACGATAACGAAGGGCTCATTCTTTGGAAACCTAAAAAAGGAGAAGAACTATACCACTACGAAGACCTTGAAACCATTTTAGAACAACACGGCGATGAAATTGCCTTGATTATGATTGGCAACACCAATTACTACACTGGGCAATTTTTTGATATGAAACGCATTACAAACCTAGGTCACGAGCACGGTTGTATGGTTGGTTTTGATTGTGCTCACGGTGCTGGAAATGTCCAGTTAAACCTGCACGATTCTGGAGCCGATTTTGCCGTTTGGTGTTCGTACAAGTATTTAAACTCTGGACCAGGAAGTTTAGCTGGTGCCTTTGTTCACGAACGTCACGCTCACGATAAAACCTTAAACCGTTTTACAGGATGGTGGAGCCACAACAAACAAACGCGTTTTAATATGCGTCACGAATTTGATGTACTTCCAGGTGCCGAAGGTTGGCAATTAAGTAATCCGCCTATTTTGTCTTTAACTGCTATCAGGGCGTCTTTAGATATTTTTGGCGAAGTTGGTATGGAAGCTCTAACCAAAAAATCTAGAAAATTAACAGGGTATTTTGAATTCCTACTAAAACAATTAGGCGAAGACACTATCCGTATTATCACACCAGAAAACCCAGAAGAACGTGGTTGCCAATTGTCTATTCAAGTTAAAAATGCCGATAAAGCTTTATTTGATAAACTTACGGCTTCTGGTGTTATTGCCGATTGGCGCGAACCCGATGTGATTCGTTGTGCTCCTGTTCCGCTTTACAATAGTTATGAAGATGTATATAAAATGGTTGAACGCTTGAAAGAAATATTACATGACTAAACAACAAAACATACTTATTATTGGTGCTGGACTTTGTGGTTCTCTCCTAGCCTTACGCTTAGGACAACGCGGCTACAATGTAACCGTTATGGAAAAACGTCCAGATATGCGAAAAGTAGACATTAGCGCTGGCCGATCCATAAACTTAGCATTTTCAGATCGCGGTATTAAAGCTATGAACCTGGTTGGCATTTTAGATAAAGTCATGCCACTTTGCATTCCAATGAAAGGACGAATGCTTCACGATGTAGAAGGCAACACCGTTTTAGCGCCATATAGTGGTCGTGAAGACGAATACATAAACTCTATTTCTCGTGGTGGTTTAAACGAATTATTACTCACCGAAGCCGAAAAGCACGATAATGTTAACATTCATTTCAATAAAAAATGTTTGTCGGTTGATTTTGAAAAAACCACAGCGCTTTTCAAAGATTATGATACTAAAAAGGAATTTATAGAAGACGCCGACGTTATTTTTGCCACAGATGGTGCTGGCTCAGCACTTCGTAAAAGTTATTATTTAGGTAAAAAGTTCCTCTTTAGCTTTTCGCAAGACTGGTTGTCTCACGGATACAAAGAACTTAGTATTCTCCCTGGAGAAAACGGTAGTTACAAAACCTTTAAAAATGCGCTTCATATTTGGGGACGCGAAGCGTTTATGCTTATTGCATTACCTAATTTAGATGGTAGTTTTACGGTCACTTTATTTTTAAGTTTTGATGAAGGCGAATACAATTTTAACAATTTAACGACTAAAGAACGCGTCTTGGAGTTCTTTGAGAAGTATTTTAAAGATGCCTTGGAATTAATGCCCAACTTGGTAGATGATTTCTTTGAAAACCCAACTTCGCCATTAGGCACTGTAAAATGCTCGCCTTGGCATTTCAAAGGTAACACCTTGTTAATGGGTGATGCCGCGCACGCCATTGTTCCATTTTACGGCCAAGGTATGAATGCCTCGTTTGAAGATGTTACCGAGTTTGACAAAGTGTTGGATGAAGGACATCAAGATTGGGAAACCATTTTTAAAGTTTACGAAGCCAACAGAAAAAAAGACACCGATGCCATTGCCGACTTAGCGATTGACAATTTCTATGAAATGAAAGGTCACGTTAACCATCCTAATTTCAGAGAAAAACGAAACTTAGAAATGGCTTTTGAAAAAGAATTTCCAACCGAATATTCCTCAAAATATTCCTTAGTAACCTTTAATGAAGATATTGGCTATCGCGATGCTATGCTTCGTGGTCGGGCTCAAGACAAAGCTATTTTAAATATGCTAGCAGATGGCACGTTAAACATAAACGACGACTTAAAATCGAATTTAGAAAAAGTAACAACCGAAACCGACAACATTCTAGAAGACGATAGAATTGCTGGTTTAAAATCATAAATTATGAACGAAGGAACTAAAGTAACCCCTCGTGGTGCCTATCCACACGTTAAAGTTGTAGGAGATTTTATTTTTGTATCAGGAACCAGTTCCCGTAGAGCAGATAATACCATCGCTGGTGTGGAGTTGATAGACGAAATGAATACTAAAGTATTAGACGCTGAAGTACAAACCAGAGAGGTTTTAAAAAACATCGATAAAAACTTACAAACTGTTGGTGCTAGTTTAAAAGACGTGGTAGATGTCACTACCTTTTTAGTCAATATGAACGATTTTGCTGGCTACAATAAAGCCTACGCCGAGTTTTTTGAGAAAGCTACTGGTCCAACAAGGACTACTGTTGCTGTTCATCAATTACCGCATCCCGATTTGTTGGTAGAAATAAAAGTAATGGCTTACAAGAAGCAAAAATAAAGACATAAGAAGCAAGACATCAGACCAAGTTGTCTTGGCTCCTGTCTCTTGGTTCTATCATCTAAAAATATGAACATAAAAAACTACATAAACGGTAACTTTCACAATCCATCTTCAAACAATTGGATAGATAATTATAACCCTTCAAACGGTGAAGTATATGGGCAAATTCCCAACTCTTCAAAAGAAGATATTGAAAACGCTTATATTGCTGCAAAATCAGCTTTTCCAAGTTGGTCGCGAACTACTTTGGAAGAACGCAGCCGTATTTTACTTAAAATTTCTGAAGGCATTGAAGCCAACCTCGACAAATTAGCTAAAGCTGAAAGCAAAGACAATGGCAAACCTATAAGTTTAGCCAAGGCTATAGATATTCCTAGAGCGTCGAGTAACTTTCGCTTTTTTGCCAATGCTATTACACAATTTGCTAGTGAAAGTCACGAAAGCGTTGGTATGAACGCCATAAACTATACCTTACGTCAATCCATTGGTGTGGTTGGTTGTATCTCACCTTGGAATCTTCCACTCTATTTATTTACTTGGAAGATTGCTCCAGCCATAGCGGCAGGAAACTGTGTTGTTGCCAAACCAAGCGAAGTCACGCCAATGACGGCTTACTTATTAGGTGAAATCTGTAATGAAGCGGGGCTACCAAAAGGCGTTTTAAACATTGTTCATGGTTTAGGAACCTCGACAGGACAAGCCATAATTGAGCACCCAGATATTAAAGCCATTTCGTTTACTGGTGGAACGGCAACAGGAGCTCATATTGCTAGAACTGCTGCGCCAATGTTTAAAAAACTGTCTTTGGAATTAGGCGGCAAAAACCCTAACATTATTTTTGCAGATTGCGATTATGACGATATGCTGAAAACAACCGTGAAATCATCGTTCGCCAATCAAGGTCAAATTTGTTTATGTGGCAGTCGTATTTTTGTGGAAGCCTCCATCTATGAGAAGTTCAAAACCGATTTTGTTAAAAAAGTAAAGCAACTCAAAGTTGGTCATCCATCTAAAAACGATACTAATATTGGTGCTTTGGTATCAAAACCGCACCTAGAAAAAGTAATGGATTATATAAAAATTGCCAAAGAAGAAAACGGCAAAATATTATGTGGCGGCAACCAGGTTACCGTAACAGGTTTTGAAAACGGCTATTATTTAGAACCAACCGTTATTGAAGTTCCAACAGATGAGTGTCGCGTGAACCAAGAAGAAATTTTTGGCCCAGTGGTTACCATAATGCCGTTTAAAACTGAAGACGATGTGCTACAAATGGCCAATAAAGTAAAATATGGGTTATCAGCCACATTATGGACAAACGATTTAAAACGCACCATGCGTATGAGCCATCAAATACAAGCTGGTATTGTTTGGGTAAACACTTGGCTAATGCGCGATTTACGTACTCCTTTTGGCGGCATGAAAGCCTCTGGCGTTGGTCGTGAAGGAGGCTTTGAAGCTTTACGCTTTTTTACCGAACCTAAAAATGTGTGCATTAAGTATTAAGTAGTGAAAAACAATCAAACACAACATAATTAAACATATAGCAATCAAGAAATAATATGAATCTAAATATAAACAACAAAAACGCTTTGGTTTGCGGAAGCACAGCTGGTATTGGAAAAGCCACAGCAATAGCTCTAGCTAATGAAGGCGCAAACGTAACACTTATAGCAAGAAACGAAGACAAACTAAAAGCTGTTTTAGCAGAATTACCACATTCTCAAAACCACAGCTACATTGTAGCTGATTTTTCAAATCCAGAAACTTTACAACAAAAAGTTGCAGACTTTGTTGCCAACAACCAAGGGTTTCATATTTTAGTTAATAATACTGGTGGACCAGCTGGCGGACCAATATTTGAAGCCAAACTAGAGGAGTTTCAAAATGCCTTTACACAACATTTAAAGTGTAATCACGTCTTAGCGCAAACCTTAGTACCTTTTATGAAAAAAGAAGGTTTTGGACGTATTGTTAATGTGATTTCCACTTCGGTTAAACAACCTTTGGATGGCCTTGGTGTAAGTAATACCATTCGTGGCGCTGTAGCCAATTGGAGTAAAACCCTGGCTAACGAATTAGGACAATTTGGTATTACCGTAAACAATGTCTTGCCAGGTGCCACAGGAACCGAACGCTTAACAGAAATTATAAAAAATAAATCGGCTAAAACTGGAAAAACCGAAGATGAAGCTGCTAATGCTATGAAACAAGCCGTTCCAGCAAAACGTTTTGCTAAGCCTGAAGAGTTGGCTTATGCCATTACTTTTTTAGCTAGTGAATGTGCTAGTTACATTAACGGAATTAACCTTCCTGTTGATGGTGGACGAACAAAATCTTTGTAACTTTATAACAAAATCTGCGTGAGGGATTGAAGCAAGCTACCGTGTAGCGCGAAAAGCCCGACCCGTTAGGGACACGCCAAAAAAAAACACACATATGAGCAATTTAGTAACCCCTTTGAATTTTAAAGAATGGATTGACGAAAACCGCCATTTATTAAAGCCGCCTGTTGGCAACAAATGTGTATGGCCAAACGGAGATTACATTGTAATGGTTGTTGGTGGACCAAATAGCCGAAAAGATTATCATTATAACGAAACACCAGAATTTTTCTATCAGCTAGAAGGCGATATGGTGTTAAAAATAATGAATAATGGTAAACCGGAAGATGTTCATATTAAAGAAGGAGATATTTATTTATTACCGCCTAAGGTACCGCATTCGCCACAGCGACAAGCAGACACTGTGGGCTTAGTAATAGAATATCCGCGTCCAGACGGTGTAAACGATGCCTTGGAATGGTATTGTGAGAACTGCAACGAGTTGTTATATCGCGAGGAATTTCCGTTAGACAATATTGAAACCGATATGCCTGTGATTTTTGACAAATATTACAGTAACGAAGAAAAACGTACCTGTAACAATTGTAGCGAAGTGATGCATCCTCCCAAAAAATAACATATAATTTTTAAAGACCGCCAACCTTTTTCAGACCTATGAAACAAAAACGCAAATTACGTATAAACGGCCATTCGCATTTATTGCCTTACCCAGAGGAAATCCCTCAATTTATGAAGGACAAAGGCATTTTCTGGGTAGACAAAGACCGGAAATTTATGCTTCAAAAAGATTGGAATAGACCAATAACCGATTCCAGCTTCTTTTTGAATGAAAAATTGGCTTGGATGGAACGCTTTAAGATTGACCACGCTGTGGTTTTAAACTTATCGCAACTCTATGGTAATGGCTTGCGTTTGGAGGAAATGAAACAAGCGTTGCGTTTTCAAAATGATTTTAACGGTCGTATTCAAGCTGAAAATCCAGGAAAATTCACTTGTGGTTTTGTTGTTCACCCAGGGTTCGTACGTGGTGCGTGTTGGGAGATTGAACGTTGTGTTGAAGAATTAGGTATGCGTTTATTGTGTTTACCAACACATTACATGGACACCATTGGTACATGGCGTTGTATTTTTGATGAAGAAAACGAACCTATTTTTGAACTGGCTGACAAATACAATCTTGCTGTAGAAATTCATCCGTATGATGGTGAAAAGTTCATTAAGTTAGAAAACACGGCTTGGCGATTCCACCTTATTTGGATGCTCGCACAATGCGCCGATGCGTATCACTTTTTAACCTTAAATGGGTATTACGAAAAATACCCTAACATGCGTGTATGTTTTGCTCATGGTGGTCAATTAGCACAAATTAACCTAGGAAGACGTATTCAAGGGTTTGATGGGCGCCACGATTTGTTTGAAGGCAAAGTGCACCCAAGAAAGGCTGTTGGCCATAAAAACATCTTTTTTGACACTTTAGTCCACGATACTAATTCTTTAGACTTACTTATAAAAAATCAAGGTTCTAAACAGGTATTAATAGGCTTAGATGATCCCTATCCGTTAGGTGAAATGGAAAGTTTACCACAATCATCTTACCCAGGAAAAATATTAGACTTAGCCATAGAACGTGACATTATAAATGAAACGGAAAAAGATGCTATGTGGGAAGATAACGTATTGCAATGGCTTTATGGCGATGACGAAAAAGGCAAGCAAGACTTGACAAACAAAATTTTAGGGTAATGCATTTCTTACCAGAAGAATTAGATGACTATGTGGTAGCTCACTCTGAAGACGAGCCACAACTATTGCAGGAACTACATAGAGAAACCTATCAAAAAATCCTGCAACCGCGTATGTTAAGCGGACATTATCAAGGGCGTATATTGAGTATGATTTCAAAAATAGTTAATCCAAAAACTATTCTAGAAATTGGCACCTACACAGGATATTCTGCTTTATGTCTTTTAGAAGGTATGCAAAAAGAAGGTGCATTACATACTATTGATATTAACGAAGAGCTTGTCGATTTTCAACGAAAATATTTTGACAAATCAGGACGAGGACATCAAATTCATCAACATTTAGGTAATGCCTTAAATATTATTCCTGAATTAAATAATACCTTTGATTTAGTATTTATTGATGCTGATAAAGATAATTACCCCAATTATTTCAATGTTATTGTTGACAAATTAAATCCTGGCGGCATTATTTTATCGGATAATGTATTATGGAGTGGCAAAGTTATTCAACCTGTTAAAAAGGATGATACATCCACCAAAGCTTTATTAGAATACAATAGGTTACTAAAAGAAGATTCTCGTATAGAAACCGTATTACTACCTATTAGAGACGGCTTAACAATTAGTAGAAAATGCAGTCATGACACCTAAAATTAGTTCCATCGTTGTTCAAGATTTTGAGCATAATAGTATAGATCTTCTTTCTACTTATCAAGACCAGAACTTGTTACTTTTACTCTATAACAATCAATGTTTAGGGTGTACAGGACGTGCCATTCCGTTAGCATACAAACTTCAAAATATGTTTCCAAACATAACAGTAATTGGGATTCATTCTAACTTCAATAACGAGAAAACTACTGAAGATGACATAAAAAGTATTTTCACAACTAAACAACTACCTTTTCCTATCTATTTAGATGAAAATCATGTTACTTACGATGCTTTTAATAGTGAAGGCACGCCGCAATGGCTTATTATAAACAAAGATAATACACTGTATCGCTCTATTTTTGGATCGCAAGCTAATGCTGAAAACAGACTGCTTTACGCTTTAGAAAGTTTAGCGTAATGGTTACATCTTTCGTCTTACAGAACCTGTAAAATCTTCAAGATCGTCTTTTACTTTGTTGAGTTCGTCTTGAACATCTTTCGTAATACTAGTATCAATACCGTTTTTTTCGGCACTTTTGGTAATTTCTGACTTGATGTCGTTTGAAGCATCACGAAGCATTCGCAAACCTTTCCCCATACCTTTAGCTATCTCTGGAATTTTATCGGCACCAAAGACCATAACTACAATAAAAAGGATAAAAACAACCTCTGTAGTTCCTATAAATAAAAATGTTGCTTCTTGTATCACAATGCAAATATAGTAAGTGTTGCTATTATAACAGAATAAAAAAGCCGATTTAAAAAAATCGGCTTTTAAAAATTTATTTAGTCTTTTACTTTTTCTTTAAACTTATCAAAAGCACTTTGTTCCTCTTGCTGTGGCCAGGAATTATTAGAAGTATCTACATCGGCCGTTTCTAAATTAGGATCTACCGTTATACCTACTATCTCTTTATCTGACGCTATGGCTTTACTAACCTCGTTATCGTTATAACGCCATATTTGCGCTGGATAATGTTCGGTTTTTGACGTGCCATCGGCATACGAATATTCTACAATTATTGGCATGACTAAACCTCCTGGTTTTTCAAATGTTACATTATAGAAGTACTTAGGTTGCTTGATGTTTTTTTGTTCTTCTTCAGAAAAGTTATCCATAACATACTCCTTAACTGTAGGAATATCCAATAAATCTTGGTCTTTCATGCTTTCCTTATATTCCTCGCTACCATCTTCTACCATATACACTAAAGGTGGTAAATCACTCATTTTCATACCACGCTGTTTAACGATATTCTTCACATATTCGTTAGGTTCTGAAGACACATAGTATTTTTTAACCTCTTTTACACCTATATCTACCCAATCGGTTGTGTAAAACCAACCTCTCCAAAACCAATCTAAATCGAATGCCGAGGCATCTTCCATAGTTCTAAAGAAATCTTCTGGTGTTGGATGTTTAAACATCCAGCGTTGTGAGTACTCTCTAAAAGCATAATCAAATAGCTCTTCACCCATAACCGTTTCGCGCAAAATATTTAATGCTGTTGCTGGTTTTCCGTAAGCGTTATTTCCAAATTGATAGGTATTAAGTCCTTTGGTCATAATTGGCGCGATATAATTTTGATCGCCGCCCATGTAAGGGACAATTTTGGCTGCTGGCCCACGACGTGACGGATACGTGTCGTGCCCTTCAGATAAAGCATCTGGATACCATTTACCAAAATCTTGCTCTGCTACATATTGCACAAAGGTGTTTAAACCTTCGTCCATCCAGGTCCATTGACGCTCGTCACTATTCACAATCATTGGGAAAAAGTTATGTCCAACTTCATGTATAATAACACTCATCATACCGTATTTTGTTCTGTCGCTATAATTTCCTTCTTCATCTGGACGACCATAATTCCAGCAAATCATAGGATATTCCATACCTTGATTTTTGGCATGTACAGAAATGGCTTTATGATATGGGTAATCGAAGGTCATTCTTGAATACGATTTTAACGTACTTGCAACCGCTTTTGTAGACCATTCTTCCCATAATGGGTTTCCTTCTTTTGGGTATAAAGACACCGCCATAGCATCTTTATCGCCTATTTTAACGGCCATCATATCCCAGATAAACTTACGTGATGTTGCGAAACCGTAATCACGAACATTTTCGGCATAAAATTTCCATGTTTTTTTATCTTCTGAAAATGCTTTTTCTGCTTTTTCTGCTTCGTCCTGAGTTACAATTAAAACAGGTTCATCGTAAGATTTTTTAGCCTTTTCGTAACGTTTCATCATCTCTTTTGAAAAGACTTCTTTACGGTTGGTTAACTTTCCTGTAGCATCCAGTATATGGTCTGCAGGAACAGTAATATTTACTTCAAAATCACCAAATGGTAACGCAAACTCATCGCGTCCCCAAAATTGAGAGTTTTGCCATCCTTCTACATCGTTATAAACCGCCATTCTTGGGTAAAACTGCGCAATTACATAAGCTCTATTGCCGTCTTCTGGAAAATATTCATACCCAGAACGTCCACGACCATTAACGTGATCGTTTATGTTATACCACCATTTAATTGAAAACTCAAAACTATCACCAGATTCTAATGGTTCTGGAAGTTCAACACGCATCATAGTTCTGTTAATCATGTGTGGTAAATCTTTACCTTTTGCTTTTACTTCTTGAATGTTAAAACCTCCATCAAAAGGTTCTGTCATATAATTATTTGCAAATGAAGACGTTTGATTTGCTGGAGCAACACCGCTACCTTCAATAAGTGGGGTTTTAGAATCTTTAGCGCGCATATTTTGATCTAATTGCACCCATAAATAGTTTAATTGATCTGGTGAGTTATTGGTATAGGTAATGGTTTCATTACCATAAAGTCTAGCGTTTTTATCGTCTAACTCGATATCCATTTTATAGTCTGCTTGTTGTTGGTAATACGCATGACCTGGCGCACCTGAAGCTGCACGATACATGTTTGGCGTTGAAAACTCATCGTACATTTGTTTAAACTTGTTATTATTTGTGTGCCCTTGTTTTATTTCCTGGGCTTCCTGTTCTTGAGCGAAAGTAGCTGCTGACAAAAACATAATTGAAAGGAATAATCTCTTAAAAATCTTCATTTTTGAAAGTTTGTTAGTAAAAAAATTGTCTGGAAAAGTAATGATTTTTCAAGATTTAGCTACGGTTTTTCGTTAAAGTTTAACATAGCTTTATCATTTTCTTTTATAAGTATAAAACTCTTATTTTTAGAATTAATATTTGTTCGTATTACATTCTTCTGTTCTTTGAACATATCAAATAAAACCTCATTGGAAATTTCGAAAGTTTTTATACTCTTAACATCTTCTATTTCAAGATAACAGATAGCAATATCGACATCGTATTCTTTCCCTATAAAGTTTATCATTTGCTCTTCGCCATTAATTTTAATGCTCATTTTGCTTTTTAGGTAGCGCTCTATGTAATAGTTTACTTTTTCGGATTCGTTTTTATATTTCAAGCTGATATTTTTATCGTAACGCTTTTTTAGCACATTTTCTAAATCATCAATAAAAATGCGGGTAATTATTTGTACTGATGACTGCTCTTTTACGTATTCAATTTGGGTAACACTTACATAGTATTTGTGCATACCAAAGGCTAAAAAGAACAACAACAATGGTAAACTTATGTATTTAATGTATGTTTTCATATTCAAGCTTTGAAACGCTATTGTTAGGAGTCAAAAAACGTTCCAAATAATGTATTTACTGTTTTAAATTCTCTTTATACTGCTGAAGTTTTTCCTGCAAAAAGGTTAAGATTTCTAAATCGTTTGTGTTTTTACAGCGTGTTATAAAGTTTGGATCTTCGGCACAAAAATAGAAAAAATCGGCTCTTAAGTCTTTTTTTAACGCTGCCATTTGAAAGAGCTCGTCTTCCAATCGTTCTCTTATTTTTCTTAGGAGTTCGTCACGGCGTTCTAATGTTACGCGTTTTTTTAGCTTTTTGGTTCTTCCAGAAATTCCATTTAAAATAGGATTTAACGGAATTATTCCCCCTCCTGTTGTCGCTTCATTCAACACTCTTTCGTTATGCGTAAGTGGCTTGCCTTGATAACTAGGAATACCTAACATTTTTGCCGTCACGGGTTGTCCTTCTACACTTTCTACATCTTTTAGTAAATCTCCTGTTAGTATTTTACCAACAGTTACAGCGTCTAAATCATATGTTAAAGACTCTAAAAAAATCTCAACAAAGCGTTCTGAGTATATAGATTCTGTAATCACAACCTCTTTGGGTTTATGTTGGATTGAGGTTATTTTTAAGGTATCGTTTTTACGAGCTGGAATTACAAACTCACCAAACTTATTGGCCACCGAAAATGTATGTGATGTTTGATTTATAATATGAATATTCTCCACATTTAAATTTGAAACAAGTTTTCCTTTAAGCTCTATGTCTTGTGCGTAAGAACATAAAACCAAGAAAAAACAACTTAAAAAAACGAGCAGTTTAGTCTTTTCCAATAGTTTTATTTTCTGTTACATATTTTTGGCTCATCGTCGCAAAGTATTCCAACAAATACACTTCGTTCTTAGGCTGTAACAATGCATCATCAAAACCCTTTCTGTAGCAAAACGCGTAAAAGGCTTCTACTTCATCTTGAGGGATTTTAAATTGACTTGCTATAAATTGATTAGAAAATTTGTTAGAAATATCTTTAGGATAACTAATTTTTTTAGGCTGATAGGTACGATAGTTTTTTATAGGTTTCTTTTTACGTTTAAAAAACAAACTTAATAATGCGGCAAAATCTACACCGTTATAAAATTGCCCTTCTTTCATAAGTTGGTTATCCACTTTAGTTAAATGGTCTATTTCAAAATTCATGCTCTTAACATCGCCTAAAGACATATTTCCTAAAGGATCTACTTCAACCTGTTGTACATTATCTAAGTCTACATCTAATAAACCCGTTAAATCTGACGAGAATACAAGAACCTCATCTAAACTATTCACTTGTTCTATTAATAATATTCTTAATATACCCGTCTCAATAGTTTGCTTTGTTATTCTAACCGTTTTTGGAAGAAATTGTAGCGCCGATATTTCTAAAATGTCATGCTCTGCAACCAACAAAGAAAAATGCCCGTCGGCTTGTGTTATTGTTCCTTTTTGGGTGGTTAAATTATAAACCGTTACCCCTTCTACATCGTTATGGTCAGCAATAATAACGCCCTGTATTTCAATTCTATCATTTTGAGAATATATTAATAAGGAAAATAACAAAAATGTAAAAAGTAGTATGTGTTTCAAAATCATTGGTTTTTAGCTAGTATAAAGTAAGCGTTTCATATCTTAATGTCTTCGGAAGGGTTTAATAAACTTTTGTTAAATGACAGCTTTAATTACTTTTACCAAAAGTTATTTTATGAAACATATTATTCTTGCAAGTACGTCAACCATTCATGGCAGTGACTATTTAGATTATATTTTACCCGAACTAGACACCTTTTTTAATGGTATAGAAGACATTGTTTTTATACCCTATGCCAGACCTGGTGGCATTACTCACAATGAATATACGAAAAAAGCACAAGAAGCTTTTAAAAAAATAAATAGAACTCTTATTGGGTTGCATCAGTACAATAACCCAGTAGAAGCGATAAGTAACGCTAAAGCAATTTTTACTGGTGGCGGAAACACCTTTTTATTGGTACAACAACTTTATAAAAACAATATAATAGATCCCTTAAAAAACAACATTCTTAATGGAGCTAAATATTTTGGCACAAGTGCAGGAAGCAATATTGGCGGATTAACTATGAACACCACAAACGATATGCCTATAGTATATCCACCAAGTTTAAAAACCCTTGGTTTGGTGCCGTTTAATATTAATCCTCATTATCTCGACCCATTACCTAATAATAAGCATATGGGAGAAACTCGTGAAACACGACTAAAAGAGTTTCATAAGTTTAATACACAACCTGTTGTAGGCTTACGCGAAGGTAGTTGGCTAGAAATTACAAATAAAACCATTGTATTAAAAGGTGAATTACAAGCACGAATTTTCGAGTATAACAAACCACCTTATGAAATTGAAACAGGCACAGACCTAAGTGACTTAAAATGAAAAAGCTTCACTATAAAAGTGAAGCTTTTTGGAGCGGGAGACCGGGTTCGAACCGGCGACATTCAGCTTGGAAGGCTGACGCTCTACCAACTGAGCTACTCCCGCAATCGTGGGTGCAAATATAGTTAAAGATTTATTGTAGCAAAAATCTTTTTCAGCAAATTAAACCTATTAACCTTTTTATTCTTTTTCAAAATTGAACAAGGACTACTTTATAAAACCTATTTCTGCAAAAGACACACATAGTGTAAGACATTCTGTTTTACGAGAAGGACGCCCAATAACCGACTGTGTTTTTGAAGGCGATAATTTAGACACCACATATCATTTAGGGCTTTTTTATAAAAAGCAACTTATTGGCGTGGTTAGCCTTATGCTTAATTCTAATAAGCAAATACAAGAAAGATCCCAATATCAATTACGAGGGATGGCTATTTTAACCCCCTATCAAGGCCAAGGTTTAGGCAAATACCTTATTGATGCTAGCATTAAAAAACTAACCGAATTACATTGTAAAGTTGTATGGTGCAATGCTAGAGAAATAGCTCTTTCTTTTTACAAAAGAAACCAATTTCAAGTTTTAGGGCAACCATTTTCTATACCACTTATCGGAAATCATTTTACCATGTTTAGAAAAATAAATTAACATTTTAAAAATTACTTTAGTAAATTTAACTTTCTAATCATCTAGTAACATGCGTCGTAAGAATTTTAAAATAAGACTATTAATCGGGGTTGCCATAGTCGCTTTTGCCTATTTAAGAAAGTGTAGTCAACAAGAAGTTAACCCCTATACAGGCCGCACACAAACCATTACACTTTCTCCAGATCAAGAGATTGCTATTGGTTTAGAAAGTGCCCCTCAAATGGCACAACAACATGGCGGGTTATATCCTAATAAAGAATATCAAGCCTTTGTAGATCAAGTTGGCGCAAAACTTGTTAATAGTAGCATAGCAAATGAAACACCTTACAACTACGACTTTCATTTACTAGCAGACCCAAATACGATAAATGCTTTTGCTTTGCCTGGCGGGCAGGTTTTTATTACGTATGCATTATTTTCTAAACTTGAAAATGAAGATCAATTAGCTGGCGTATTAGGTCATGAAATAGGACACGTTCTAGGAAAACATTCTAACGAACGTATAAGCGAATCTAATTTTTGGAAAACCATTACTATGGGAGCTTCTGTGGGTGCCGATATGGGTGGGTTTGTACAATCTATTGGTCAAAATACGTTATTAGCTAATGGTCGTGATGATGAGTTAGAAAGTGATGATTTAGGCGTTAAGTTTATGATAAAAGCGGGCTATAATCCTAAAGAGATGATTGGAGTGATGGAAATTTTAAAAACTGCCGCAGGACCTAATCGTGTTCCTGAATTTCAAAGTACACATCCAGACCCTGAAAATAGAATTGAACATATTCTAGAGGCCATAGAAAAATATCAAAACTAAAAAAGGTCTCAACTCTAGAGACCTTTTTAACTAACTAACCAACTTGAAAATAAACTACTGTTTACTTCTTCTTTAAAGTGTTTTTAATTAACACTTGTGCTTCTTTAGCATTAGACATTTCAGCATATTTTAAAGCTGTATGCCCTTTCTTGCTTCTAGATTTTAAATTAGCTCCTTCTTTAATTAAAAGCTCTAAAATTTCTACCCTGTTATACCTTGCAGCATACATAGCTGGTGTCATACCATTTGACTTTTCGTTTACGTCTACACCAAGTTCAATAAGTTTTTTAACAGTAACTATATCGCCTTTAGCCACAGATGTACAAAAAGGACTAATAGATGGTGATGAGATAACTTCAATACTGTTTGAAGGATTAAGATCGTTGTTTGCATGAGTATATCCAAAAGATAATCCTAATGCAAGAGCTAAAATAACTGTTGTTTTTTTCATGATGAAAGAATTTAAATTAATTGATTGATTTTTGATTATACTAAATAGACGACTATTTTTTTAGTTTGTTACACAAAATAAATCTTATAACATTTATTTAACGTTCTGCGAACAAACATGTTAACACCTCACTAAAACCCTTACACTAATTAACTTACACTAAAAAAAAGCATAAAAAACGATTAATCATTTTTATTTTATAGTATGATTTTTAAGTTAGAACTTATAAACTTTTATCTTTGATAACTTAAAGCTAGTAACATGAATAAAAAAGTAATTTTAATGATCTTGGATGGCTGGGGAAAATCTCCAGACCCGAAAGTTTCTGCTATAGATAATGCCAACACCCCTTTTATAGATTCGCTTTATAAAAATTACCCTAATGCCAATTTAAGAACCGATGGGTTGCATGTTGGCCTACCCGAAGGACAAATGGGAAATAGCGAAGTTGGCCATATGAATTTAGGCGCCGGGCGTATTGTTTATCAAGACCTTGTTAAAATTAATCTAGCCGTTAAAAATAACACCTTAGGAAACGAAGCTGCCATTAAAACAGCTTTTGAATATGCAAAAACAAACAACAAACCCGTTCACTTTTTAGGCCTAGTTAGCGATGGTGGTGTTCATTCGCATATTAATCATTTATTAGGGTTAATAGATGCTGCCAATCAATATGGTGTTGCAAACTCTTATGTTCATGCCTTTACAGATGGGCGCGATGTTGACCCAAAATCGGGGTATGGTTTTATTACAGAATTAGAACAACATATAGAAAACACCAACACACAGCTAGCCACCGTAACTGGCCGTTATTACGCTATGGATAGAGACAACCGTTGGGAACGCGTTAAACTAGCTTACAATGCTTTAGTAAATGGTATTGGAACCCAATCAAAAGAGGTTTTAAAATCTATCGATCAAAGTTATGAAGACGATGTTACAGATGAATTTATAAAACCCATTGTTATGACAGATAATAACGATAATCCTATTGCTACAATTAAAGAAGGGGACGTTGTTATTTTCTTCAATTTTAGAACAGATAGAGGTCGCCAATTAACCCAAGCGTTATCCCAAAAAGATTTCCATGAACAAAACATGCATAAATTAGATTTGCATTATGTAACCATGACTAATTATGATGATTCTTTTAAAGGTATTCATGTGGTGTTCGATAAAGAAAATCTAAAAGAAACCTTAGGCGAAGTCCTTGAAAAAAATAATAAAACGCAAATTAGAATAGCGGAGACCGAAAAGTATCCACATGTTACTTTTTTCTTTTCAGGAGGGCGCGAAACACCTTTTAAAGGAGAAACCCGAATTTTACGAAACTCACCCAAAGTAGCAACTTACGATTTACAACCAGAAATGAGTGCCTACGAACTACGCGATGCGTTAATTCCAGAGCTACAAAAAGGAGACACAGATTTTGTATGTTTAAACTTTGCAAATGGTGATATGGTAGGCCACACAGGTGTTATGGAAGCAGCTATAAAAGCCTGCGAAGCAGTAGATGAATGTGTTAAAGATGTAATTACAACAGCTTTAGAAAACGATTACACAACTATTTTAATTGCCGATCATGGCAATTGCGAAACGATGGTTAACCCAGACGGATCTCCAAACACGTCGCACACCACAAACCCTGTTCCTGTAATTTTAATAGATAAAGACAAATTACCTATTAAAGATGGTATTTTAGGAGATATTGCGCCCACCATTTTACATCTTTTGGGGGTTGAACAACCTAAAACTATGACACAACATAGCTTAGTTTAACTTTTTAGCTATATTTTAAATATACAGATAAAGCGTATGAATTTTCAAAACAAGTTAATTATTGCTGTTGATTTTGATGGCACCATAGTAGACGATGCCTATCCTAAAATAGGGAAGCCTAAACTATTTGCTTTTGAAACCTTAAAACGACTTCAACAAGATGGACACAGACTTATCTTATGGACCTACAGAAGTGGTATTAGATTAGAAGAAGCTATTGCCTTTTGTAAGGAAAATGGAATCACTTTCTACGCTGTAAACAAAAGTTTTCAAGAAGAAAAGTTCGATTATAGTAAAAGCAGAAAAATACACGCCGACCTCTTTATAGACGATAGAAATATTGGAGGTTTTATTGGTTGGGGAGAAGTCTACCAAATAATTACTAAGGAAACACCCAATATCCCTAAACGTCGTAAAAAAGGACTCTTTGGTTTTTTAAAATCTTAGGTTATTTAATCATATTAAAATAGGCTTTATCAATGTCTTCTCTATAATCGGGATGTGCAATATTAACTAAAGCTTTTACACGCTCCTGAATAGTTTTACCATATAAATTTGCAATACCATATTCGGTTACCACATAATGCACATGAGATCGAGTAGTTACTACACCTGCTCCAGGCTTTAACGAAGGTACAATCCTGCTAATACCTTTTTTAGTAATAGATGGTAAGGCTATTATAGCTTTTCCGCCTTCACTTAAAGAAGCGCCACGAATAAAATCCATTTGACCACCAACACCTGAATACATGTTAGACCCTATAGAATCAGCACAAACTTGTCCGGTAACATCAACTTCTATAGCCGAGTTTATTGCTACCATTCTAGGATTTTGTTTTATAATAGACACATCATTAGTATAATTTGAAGCACGCATTTCTATAAAAGGATTATCATCTACATAATCATATAAACGTTTAGATCCCATTAAAAAAGTACTCAACGCACGTCCTCTATTGATGGTTTTATAATTTCCATTAATAACATCTTTTAATATTAAATCAATCACCCCATCTGAAAACATTTCGGTATGCAACCCTAGGTCTTTATGGTTTGTTAATCTTGATAAGACTGCGTTAGGAATACTTCCTATTCCCATTTGCAGGGTACTTTTATCTTCTATTAAACTAGCTACATAATCGCCAATTATTTGCTCTGTTTCTGTTGGGCTAGACATAGTGTGTGCCGGTAACGGTTCATCACATTCAACAAAAGCATTTATTTCTGAAACATGAATTATTCCAGCACCATGTGTTCTAGGCATTTGCTTATTAACTTGGGCAATCACATAATCGGCATTTTCAATGGCTGCTAGCGTTGCTTCTACAGAAACTCCTAAAGAGCAATATCCATGTCTATCTGGCACAGACACATGTATTAAAGCTACCTGTAAATCAATAATATTGCGTTTAAAAAGTAATGGTAACTCACTTAAAAAAACAGGGGTGTACGATCCATTACCTGCTTTTAAAGTGTGGCGTACATTTTTACCTATGAAAAAAGAATTTACATGAAAACTATCGCGCAACTCAGGATTAGCATAAGGTGCGTCGCCTTCGGTATGGAGCTGACAAATTTCAACATTTCTTAACTCTTTATGTCGGTTCGTTAAGGCATTAATTAAAACTTGAGGAGCTGCAGCTGCTGCTTGTAAATAAATTTTATCATTAGATTTAACAATTTCCAATGCTTTTTCGGCTGTAACAGGTGTGTACATAATATGAGTGTTTTGTTAGTGCAAATTTCAGAATAATAGTTGTAATAAAAACTGTCAAAAATCATATTACAACATAATAATTTAACTCGTATATTTTTAAGTATCTTTGCACATATTTTAAGAGTATGATTATAGTAAAAACAAGAGAAGAAATAGAATTAATGCGTCAAAGTGCTTTGGTTGTATCTAAAACATTAGGTATGTTGGCCAAAGAAGTAAAACCTGGCGTAACCACTAACCAATTAGACCAATTAGCTGAAGATTTTATTAGATCGCAAGGCGCTATTCCAGGGTTTTTAGGGTTGTACGATTGCCCGTCAACACTACTTTGTAGTGTTAACGAAGCTGTAGTTCATGGCCTTCCTACAGATAGACCCTTGGAAGAAGGTGATATTGTTTCTATTGATTGTGGCGCTATAATGAATGAGTTTTATGGCGATCATGCCTATACTTTTGAAATTGGCGAGGTTGCTTCAGAAACAAAAAAGTTACTTCAAACCACCAAAGAATCGCTTTATATAGGTATTAGAGAATTTAAGCTTGGTAACCGTGTTGGTGACGTAGGTTATGCTATTCAAAAATATTGTGAAGACCAAGGCTATGGTGTTGTAAGAGAGCTTGTGGGTCACGGATTAGGAAGAAAAATGCATGAAGATCCAGAAATGCCAAACTATGGAAAACGTGGTCGCGGTAAAAAATTCTTGGAAGGCCAAGTAGTAGCCATTGAGCCTATGATAAACCTTGGCACTCAAAAAATAAAACAACTTAAGGACGGTTGGACTATTGTAACTCGCGATGGTAAGCCAAGTGCGCACTTTGAACACGATGTTGCTATTGTTGATGGTAAACCAGAAATTCTTTCAACGTTTGCCTATGTATACGAAGCATTAGGTATTGAAAGCAACGAAGAAGATGAGTTTAGACAAAAAGCCTTAACGCTTTAAAGCATGAATTACAACATTCAGGTTATAGAAAAGGAGCTTGCCCCCTTAAGAGAACAACTAAATAACCATAAACTTTACAGTGCATTAACATCGTTAAACGATATTAAAAGTTTTATGGAACAGCATGTTTTTGCTGTTTGGGATTTTATGTCGCTTTTAAAAGCGTTACAAAACAAGTTAACATGCACTACACTTCCTTGGCTTCCTGTAAAAAACCCAGCAACAGCACGGTTTATTAATGAAATTGTTTTAGGTGAAGAAAGCGATATTAATGAATTAGGAGAACCTAAAAGTCATTACGAAATGTATTTAGAAGCTATGCAGCAAATAGGTGCAAATACTAAAAACATCGCATTATTTACCAAGATTCTTTCAGAAGGACACTCAGTAAACAAAACTTTAGAGTTTGTTAATTTAGAAAAGAACACCGCAAATTTTATTGCCTTTACGTTTCAGGTTATTAATACACAACAGACTCATAAAATAGCCTCGGCATTTACTTTTGGTCGTGAAGACGTAATTCCTGATATGTTTTTTCAAATTATTAATCAGTCTAAAACAACAAACAACTCCTACAGCAAATTAACCTATTACCTTAACCGCCATATTGAATTAGATGGTGACGAACACGGTCCTCTATCATTAAAAATGATTGAAGAATTATGTGGTACCGATAACCAAAAATGGTTAGATGTTTTAGAAACAGCAAAAGCCGCATTAAACCAGCGTATTAAACTTTGGGATGGTATTTACAATTTGATTACAAAGATTGAAGCTGAAAAAACGTATTGAAAAAACTCTTTAAAATACTACTAAACAGTATTCCTAGACCTATTTTAATTAGGCTTAGTTATGTTGTGCGCCCCATTGTCGCTTTAGTTTTAAAAGGTAATAATTACACCGATCCTATCGACAACAAAAACTTTAAAAGTTTTTTGCCTTATGGCTATGGTAAGCAACGCCCAAACGTATTGTCACCCTCTACATTATCTCTAGAACGTCACCGACTACTTTGGTTGTATTTAAAAAACGAGACCAATTTCTTTAATGAAAAACTTAAGGTCTTGCATTTTGCTCCAGAACAAGCCTTTTACAAACGTTTTAGAAAACTTAAAAACCTAGAATATACCACTACCGATTTAAACTCACCTTTGGCCGATGTAAAAGCCGATATTTGCAATTTACCTTTTGAAGACAATAGCTACGATGTTATTTTATGCAATCACGTTTTAGAGCATATTCCTGACGACACAAAAGCCATGAAAGAATTGTATCGCGTTATGAAACCTAATGGTTGGGGTGTCTTTCAAATTCCGCAGGATTTAAATAGAGAAGTTACTTTTGAAGATAACAGCATAACCGATAAAAAAGAACGCGATAAAATTTTCGGGCAATACGATCATGTTAGAATTTATGGGCGTGATTACTTTGATAAATTAAGAAGTATTGGCTTTACGGTTGAAGAAGTGGATTATACAGCAACCATTATGCCTTCAGAAATTGATAAATACCGTTTGGCTGAAGGTGAAATAATACCTGTGGTCAAGAAAGAACACTAATTAATCTTCTGGAAACCCATTAATATTTAAGGTTTCAAATTCGCCTTTATCATTTTCAAAAATCAAGAATACTTTCAACTCTTCATGTGAAACCAAGAAATTTTTCACCTTTTCAATCCCCATTGTTTTAAAGGCTGTCGCATAAGCATCGGCAGTCATGCAATCGTCTGCAATAACCGAAATACTCAACAAATTGGTTTTACTAGGATAGCCTGTTTTAGTATCGATAATATGAGAGTAACGATTGCCATTTTCATCTGTTTTAAACTTTCTATATGTTCCAGAAGTCGCCATAGCTTCGTCATGTAGGGTAATCGCTTTTAAAATGGATTGTGTGCCATCAAAATGAGGCATTTCTACTCCTACTTTCCAAGGCGATTCTTTTTCCATATTAATGCCTTTACAACGTATTTCACCGCCTATTTCAACCAAGTAATTTTGTATACCATTATCTTCTAAAAATGCACTTATAACATCAACACCGTAGCCTTTAGCTATGGCATTAAAATCGATAAAGGCTCCTTTACGTTTTTGAATTTTCCCATTAACTAATCCCATTTTATTATAGCCTACCGACTGCATTAGGCTATCAATTTTTAGACTATCTAACTGTTTAATGGTTCCTTTTGGGCCAAAATCCCAGGCATTTACTACAGCACCAATGGTTGGATCGAAAGCGCCTTCGGTAACACGATAAATCTCCTTTGAACGCTTAAAAACCTTAATAAAATGAGGATCTAATGCAACAGACTCATTGCGGTTTACTTTTGATATGTTAGAGTCTGAAATATAGGTAGACATGGACTGATTAACTACTGCAAATAAGCTATCAAATTGTGGTTTATAATTGGTATCGTTATTATAAATAACCGAGTAAGAGGTTCCAAAAACAGCACCTGAAATTTTAATGTTTTTTGGCTGTTGTTTACAAGAAACAACAAGTAGTAAAGTGAGTATAAAAGCTAAATATCTCATTAGTTTAAATTCATATCTATAACTTGAATACCATTGTATTCAATTAAATATTCTTCGTTTAAGTATACAGGCAATTCTTGGCCGTTAGGATTTCCTAAACCTACGCCAGCATACAATACTTTGGCGTCTTTATCGCGTGCATGTTTTTTAAAGGTTTCCATCCAAACAACATCGTAATTATTAGGATTATTGGGCAACATAACTGCTTTAACTATAACAAAATAATACTGACTTTTTTTATCGATACACACAAACTGTGGATGCTTTTTAAGCTGGCTATTTACGGCAATAAATTCAAAACCTCTAGATTCAAGGTCTTTGCCAACATGATTCATAGCTAAGTTATGCAGTTCTTGCTCTGTTAATGGTTTACTCATACTACAAAACTACAACATATTTTAGGCCTACTTAATTTTTTTATTACTTTTAGGATAACTTATTTGAAGCTAGTTAACTATTTTAGTTTTCAAATAGTTAACGCCAACCAAACCAACCAACAACTCCATCTACTCAAAAAACTGTTGAGTATATGCTAACTTTTTTTCGCCGTTTAAGACAACAGCTTCTTAAAGAGAATCGATTTTCTAAATATTTATTATACGCCATTGGCGAAATCATTCTGGTTGTCATTGGAATCCTGATTGCACTACAAATCAATAATTGGAATGAAAACAGAAAACTGGAAAACAGTAAGCAAAAACTTATGTTGGCTCTAAAAAATGAATTGGTTAACAATAAAAATGAGCTGGATAGCTACCTACTTGAAATACATGAAAGTAATAGTAAGTTTAATAAAGTACTTCTGTATTCTGTGGGAGATTATGCCATTCCTAGTGATAGTCTAAAGTATTATCTGTCTGAAATGATTTATGGCAGAACATTATCCTTACTGAATTCGGTACAAGAAGAAGCTATTAATTCTGGTAAGTTTGAAATGTTAAGTGATAGCCTAAAACAGAACCTTTCTAAATTAAAAGACTATACTAATTCTAGAAAAAGAATTAACGACAGGAGCACTGATATGCTAAATGTTGATGATGATAACAAGATCGTTAATTTAATGGCCAGACTATACTTGCTTCCCGAAATTCCAGAAAAATTTTTAATTCATCCATTAATTCCAACACATCCAGAATTTTTATCAAACAATATGGAGTTATCAGCTCTAGTCAAGGATCCTAACACCTACCTAACATTAAATAAAATATATTTAATGTATGTAGCCGATGAAGTTTGGGTTAAGTATGGCCTTGTTAGACTAACAGACAAAACCATTGCATTAATCGACAAAGAATTGAATACAAATGATTAAATTCTTTAGAAATATCAGAAAAAAACTTCTTAACGAAGGCAAAACTAGTAGGTATTTTAAATATGCTATTGGCGAAATTGTGCTTGTTGTTATTGGTATTCTCATTGCATTACAGATTAACAATTGGAATGAAAAGCAAAAAGATATAGAAAAGGAACAGCAAATCCTTTTGAGTTTAAGAGAAGAATTCAAACAAAATATAACAGAACTCGAATTTGACCATGCTTTAAATAAAGGGAGTTTAAATGCCATTGTTACGTTAATGAATTTTGACCATACAAACGCATTTAAAACCAAAACCATTGATAGCTTATTAGGGCAAATGTACAATTACGCCACTTTTGATGCGCGATTAGGTGTTATGAACGACATTACATCTTCTGGTAATCTGGAACTCATAAGAGATTCTAAATTAAAATATGCGCTAAACCAGTGGACAGGTGAGCTTGACGATTACAAAGAAGACATTATTATCAGAAGAGAATATTGGGTAAACAATGTACCTAGAATATTGTACAAGTTCATTCCTCTGCGAAATGTAGACGTTTCAATGAACAGATCTGATTACAAACGTGATATTATAATTCAACCTATAGAAATCCCAAAAGAAAATTACGTAGCTTTCCTGTCAAGCCTAGAAGTTGATAGCATGTTGTTTGATTATTATATAAATCAATCCTACGTTACCGTAAATGAAAATGTGATCATGCGTTTTTTGAAAGATACTTTAAGTTTAATAGAAGCCAATATAGAAAATGATTAAATTCTTTAGAAAAATACGCTATAACCTTATGAGTGAAAATAAAACAGGACGCTACTTTAAATACGCTATTGGCGAAATTTTTCTAGTAGTTATTGGTATTCTCATAGCGCTTCAAATCAATAATTGGAATGAACACAGAAAAGAGCTTCAAAAAGAATTGGTAATTGTGAAAGAACTACATAATGAATTACAGCAAAACTTAAAAGTAACCACAAAACACCAACAGGTTATTGAAAAAATAAACCAAGAAGTACTTTTTCTACTTAATATAAGTAATGATTCCCTAAAGTCATTAACCAACAAAGAGCTAAACGAGCATATTTTTAAATCATCAAAAATCACCAGCTTTACACCAATTAACCAGAAATTGAAAAGGATATTAGGTATAGAAAGTTTTAGGTTCAGTCACTCTAAAACGCTTTTAAATGAACTCCAGGACTACAATAACTCTATTGATGATATTACTGCAATGAATTTATCAGCAGTTGATGTATTTAGAAATAAATTGGTTCCATTTTTAAGCAAAAACGTTAGCATAAAAAATTTAATGCATGAAATGTACCCAAACAAAATTACCAAAAGTGATAATTATGTTGATGTTAGACCTATTGTTAAATCTATGGCATTCGAAAATCTCTATGCTGATTTTTTTGCTAGCTATACTTCCTACATCTGGACTTTAGAGCAGAATATTGAATTAATAAACTCCCTAATAAAACATATAGGAAAAACCTACCCATCAGTTCTTTTAACTACAGAAACTCGTTCATGATAAAATTCTTTAGAAACATCCGTAAAAACTTGATCAACGAAGGCAAAACTAGCAAGTATTTCAAATACGCCATTGGCGAAATAATTCTTGTGGTTATTGGTATTTTAATTGCATTACAGATTAATAATTGGAATGAACACAGAAAAGGTCTAAATAAAAGAGAGATTTATACCAAGTCCCTTTTAAAAGAACTAAAACAAGACACTACAGATTTTAGAAAGAATACAGAATTTCTTAAGAAACAAATGGAGGTCTTAAAAGGTTTTCATGAAAGATTAAAATCAGAAAGCGCTACCATAGACACCATGAAACAGATTGCCCGATATGAATTTGATATGGTCATAGACAACAAAAAAAACTACAATGACAAGACAATGCGGTCTTTACAAACTTCGGGGGAAATACAATTATATCCTAAACATGTACAAGATTTAATGCTCGAACTCACAGCGATTCAAGAAGAATATAATGATCTTATAGAGCTATACCTTGCGGATTATCTACATGCAGTCCAAGTGCAAAATCTTTTGGCCACAAAACCCGAAAAGTATAATTTTTTTGGAATAAATGATAAATTCAAATCTAAAACTTGGGATGCTATGGATGATGTTGAGTTTATCACGGTTTTTGACAATTTACTAAATTCAAAGTTAGACTTTACTAACTCAAGAATCATGATTTATGAGCTGGTTTCCAAAAAAACGGAAGCGCTTATAGAAACCCTTCAAACTCTAGATGAAAATGATTAAATTCTTTAGAAACATACGCAAAAAACTTCTTAGTGAAGGCAAAACTAATAACTACCTAAAGTATGCCATTGGAGAAATTATTCTGGTAGTAATTGGGATATTAATTGCGTTACAAATTAATAATTGGAACCAAAACCGAATAGAAAATAATAGAGCACGTAAGTTATTAAAAAACATGGTAGAAGATTTGGCTACCGATACACTAATGCTAAACCGAAGTATTGCAAATTATGAGTTTCAGAGCAATAATTGCGTAAAACTTCTAAATGATTCTCTTTTTGTAAATACAACATCAGACTCCTTGTATTATATGCTTCCTTTAAATCAATGGGGATTACTTTTAACCACTCAGGCTTTTGATAAAATTAATAACGCAAGTCTCTCCTCTTTACTGGGTTCATCTGAGTTAGATCAAGCTATTAGCGAATATTACATTACCAGAGCTGAGTTTGCAGAAAAACAGTTTTCATGGGAAGAACAATGGACTAATAAAGATGAGGACTTTTGGCTTAACACTCTAGAAATAGAAATTCCACAATTTTTTAAGGTTAAAAACAACCCGAGTTATAAGCAATCTGAACCCGAGAGAAAGCAAGAGTTGTTACGAGTTATTACTTCCACCGAAGGCAGACAAAGAATTAGACATGCTCTAGACCGAAAGCAAATAATGTTGAATACAATGAAAACTAGAAAGGAAACAGCAATAAATTTAATTTTTCAAATTAAAAAGCACATATCAAGTGAATAAACAGTTATGATAAAATTCTTTAGAAACATCCGTAAAACGCTTCTCAACGAGGGTAAAACAAATTAGAAGAATAATGATAGATATAATTTGAGTACTTGCTATACACTATTGCAGCCCTGATCTCATTAAATAAAAAAAGCCAACTCAAAATAAGTTGGCTTTTTATTATATACTGTTTTGGTTTATCCACCAAAATCATCAAATCGGATGTTTTCGTCTGGGATACCAAAATCTTGCCCCATTTTCTCAACCGCCTTATTCATTAACGGTGGGCCACAGAAGTATAATTCAATATCTTCTGGTGCATCGTGATGGTTTAAGTAGTTATCGATTACACAATTGTGAATAAATCCTACAAAGCCATCGCCTGGCGCATCTATATTTTCTTTTACTTTCCAGTTATCTTCTTCTAATGGTTCAGACAATGCCATATAGAATTTAAAGTTAGGGAAGTCTCTTTCTAATTCTCTAAAGTGTTCAATATAGAACAACTCACGTTTAGAACGCCCACCATACCAATACGTTACTTTTCTACCTGTTTTTAAGGTTTTAAATAAGTGGTATAAGTGTGAGCGCATTGGTGCCATACCTGCTCCACCACCTACATAAAGCATTTCTGCATCAGACTCGTTGATGAAGAATTCACCGTAAGGTCCAGAAATAATAACTTTATCTCCTGGCTTTTGAGCAAAAATGTAAGACGATGCTACTCCAGGGTTAACATCCATCCAACCATTTTTGTTTCTATCCCATGGCGGCGTGGCAATACGCACGTTAAGCATAATCTCACGTCCTTCTGCTGGGTAAGAAGCCATAGAGTAAGCACGCTCGACAACTTCGTCGTTTTTCATAACTAATGGCCATAAACCAAACTTATCCCATTCAGCTTGAAACTTATCTGGTGTTTCATGCTCTTCTGGGTGTGCTGTAATATCAATATCTTTATAATTGATAGTACATGGTGGAATTTCAATTTGAATATACCCACCAGCTTTATAATTCATATCTTCTGGAATACGAACAACAAACTCTTTAATAAAGGAAGCTACGTTGTAATTACGAACCACTTCGGCTTCCCATTTTTTAATTCCGAAAATTTCTTCAGGTATGGTAATTTCCATATCCTGCTTTACTTTTACTTGGCAAGCTAAACGCGCACCGTGTTGTAACTCTTTACGTGTAAAGTGAGGTGTTTCAGTTGGAAGTGCTTCGCCTCCTCCTTCTAATACGTGGCATTCACATTGAATACATGTTCCACCACCACCACAGGCTGATGGTAAAAAGATTTTTTGGTTACCTAAAGTAGATAATAAGGTTCCTCCAGAAGCTACTTCAACTTCTTTTTCACCATTAATTTTTATGGTTACTGGACCAGATGGAGAAAGTTTTTGTTTTACGAATAATAACAACCCCACCAATAGTAAGGTGACCACTAAAAAAGCGGCTACGGTTGCTAAAATTGTTCCTAATGTACCTGCTGCTAATATCATGTTACTCGTTTATTGTAGTGGTGTTTTCAGCTAATTTGTTTTCTTTTTTGTTAACCTTTTCAACTTTTGCAGTTTCTTCAGGTTGTTTTTTACCTTCATCATCGCCACCAGTTAACATTCCTCCAAAACTCATAAATCCAATGGCCATTAAACCAGTAATAATAAAGGTAATTCCTAAACCTCTTAACGGTGCAGGAACGTTTGAATAACGTATTTTTTCACGAATGGCTGCAATAGCTAAGATTGCTAAGAACCAACCAATACCTGAAGAAATCCCGTAATTAAACGCTAACCCAATAGTTTCTATTTCTCTAGATTGCATAAATAACGATCCACCAAGAATGGCACAGTTTACAGCAATAAGTGGTAAAAAGATACCTAAAGAGTTATATAATGATGGTGAGAATTTTTCTACCACAATTTCTACTAATTGTACCATGGTTGCAATAGTTGCAATAAACATGATAAACGATAGGAAACTTAAATCGTAATCGGCATATTCTGCGCCTAACCATTGTAATGCTCCTGGTTGCAAGATGTATTGATCTAATAACCAGTTTACAGGTACAGTTACTGCTAATACAAATATTACAGCAGCACCAAGACCAACAGCTGTGCTTACTTTTTTAGATACAGCTAGGTAAGAACACATTCCTAAGAATGTGGCAAATACCATGTTATCTATAAAAATTGATTTGAAAAATAATTCTAAATGTTCCATATTCTATATTTTGATGAGATTCTGAATCAAGTTCAGAATGACAAGCCAATTTTAGTCTTCTATTAAATCTTTGTTTCTACTACGTTGTACCCAAATAATAATTCCTACAACAATTAATGCCATTGGCGATAATAGCATAAAGCCATTGTTTTCATAGCCTATGGCATACAATCCCGTTTTTTTGATAGGATCTCCCAAAACTGGAAAACCTAATAAGGTTCCAGAACCTAACAGCTCTCTAAAGAATCCTACTATAACTAGAATTACCGCATAACCTAATGCGTTTCCTATACCATCTAAGAACGATTTCCATGGGCCATTACCTAATGCAAAGGCTTCAAAGCGTCCCATAATAATACAGTTGGTAATAATTAATCCAATAAATACCGAAAGTTCTTTACTTAAAGAATACGCATAGGCTTTTAGTACTTGATCTACAATAATTACTAAAGCAGCTACTACAGTTAATTGAACAATAATTCTAATCTTCGATGGAATAATGTTACGGATTAATGAAATAACCACGTTACCCACTCCCAATACGAACAATACAGATAACGACATTACAATTGAAGCTTTCAATTGCGCCGTAATAGCCAAGGCCGAACAGATACCCAATACCTGAATGGTAATAGGGTTGTTATCCGCTAACGGGTCTGTAATTAATTTTGTGTCTTTTTTAGAAAGTAATCCCATAAGATTAGTTATTTAAGTTTTTGAAATAAGGCACGTACAACGACAAGTCGCCTTTAATCATTGCTGCCACACCATTTCCTGTAATGGTAGCTCCAGCGATAGCATCTACTTCGTTATCAGTTTTGTCTTTATTTAATGGATCGGCATTGCTTTTAGAAATATCAACACCTTTAAAATTGCCCTCGCTATCTAATAAGTGCTCACCAATAAAGTCGTCCATAAAGTAACGTTCTTTAATGTTAGCACCTAAACCTGGTGTTTCTCCTTTATGATCGAAATACGCCCCTTGAATTACCATGTTTTCGTCCATAGCTATGTATGCCCAAACAGCATCCCAAAGCCCTTTTCCGCGTATTGGAGCAATGTAATACGTCTGACCGTCTTTCTCTCCAATAAATAATGGCAATCTTCTTTTAGAAGCGTCGCCTTTAGCTTTTTCTTTTTTAATATCGATTAAGTAAGCTTCATCGTTTTCAGTAACGTTACCGTCTTGAATTACGATTTGCTTAGTAATGTACTTATTAAATAATTCTGGAGCGACATCTGTAGATACAAAGTTAGCACTACTCTCGTCGTTTTCATTTACACCCATGGCGTATAAAATGTTTTGCTGCTTTTCCAGCTCTACATTTTTTGTAATTGTAGGTTTAAGTGATGCTGCCGTAAAGGCTAACAAAGCACCTACTACGATTACCATTCCTATGGCAAACAATACGGTATATACGTTGCTATCTGTTTTATTACTCATTTTAAGCTGTTTTTGCTTTTAAACGTTTCATTCTTTTCTTCACATTACCTTGTACTACGTAATGGTCTATGGTTGGTGCAAATACGTTCATCAATAAGATGGCTAACATAACACCTTCTGGATATGCTGGATTGAATACACGAATTAATATGGAGATAAATCCGATTAAGAATCCGTAAATCCATTTTCCTTTATTGGTTTGTGAAGCGGTTACTGGATCGGTTGCCATAAACACAGCACCAAAAGCAAATCCACCAATTAATAAGTGGTGCCAGAACTCTGTGCTCATTAAGCCATAAAATTTACTGCTTTCTGTTATCCAACCAGCATTTACAACACCGTTAAAGATTAAGCCCATAACTAAAGCGCCTATTACAGATGATAGCATAATTCTCCAGCTTCCTATTTTTGTAAGAATTAAGAATAAACCACCTAATAAAATTAATATCGTTGATGTTTCTCCAACCGAACCTGGAATCATTCCGAAGAACATATCTGCAACAGAATATCCAGCATCTTGACCTTGAGCCAAACTACCTAAAATAGTTTCACCAGAAATGGCATCGACATTGGCTCCTGCTGCAATTTCGCTAGCGCGTTCTTTAGCACCGTGAACCCAAACTTTATCTCCAGACATCCATGTTGGATACGCGAAGAATAAGAAGGCACGAATGGTTAAAGCGGGGTTAAGAATATTCATTCCTGTTCCACCAAATACTTCTTTACCTATTACAACACCAAAAGCTACTGCTACGGCTAGCATCCAAAGTGGTAAATCTACTGGTACAATTAATGGTACTAACATCCCTGTTACCAAGTACCCTTCTTCTACTTCGTGTCCTTTAATTACAGCGAATAAAAATTCGATAGCTAAACCAACACCGTAAGACACTATAACTAATGGTAATACTTTCCATAGTCCTACTACTAAGTTATCCCAAGTCCAAAATGTGGCTCCGAAAAATCCGTTGGCAGCTTCTATGTCTCCTAAAGCTAAATGATGTTGATATCCGGCATTAAACATTCCAAAAATTAAGCATGGAACTAATGCCATAATCACGGTATTCATAGTACGCTTTAAATCGTCTGCTGCTTTAATATGCGTCCCACCGTGAGTGGTTTCGTTAGGCAAGTATAAAAACGTATGAAGCGCGTTAAACGCTGGCGCCATCTTGGTGCCTTTATACTTTTCTTTTAGTTTATGTAAATTACTTTTTAAACTCATTTATTTAAAGTTTTTCATTCTAAAGATTAAAATGAACGATTAACCAATTTCTTTAATCATTATATCTAGACCTTCTCTAATAATTTTTTGATGTGGTTGTTTAGACACACAAATAAATTCTGTAAGTGCAAAATCTTCAGGAGCTACTTCATACATACCTAAGGCTTCCATTTCATCTAAATCTTTATACATACAAGCTTTTAGAATTTGCATTGGGTAGATATCTAAAGGAAAAACCTCTTCGTAACTTCCTGTTACTACAAAAGCTCTATGCTCACCGTTGGTATTGGTATTTAAATCGTATTTTTTCTTTGGGTTTAACCAAGAAAATGTCATCGCTCTAGACGTTGATATTTTATTAAAAATAGGTTTATTCCAACCAAACAATTCGTAATCATCGCCTTCTGGAATAATACTTAATGTGTTATTGTAATACCCTAAAGCACCATCTGGTTTAATTTGTGTTCCTGTAAGTACGTTTCCAGAAATAATTCTTGCATTAGCATCTTTATCGATACCGTTGTCATAAATCATTGTAGAAACTTCGCTACCTATTTTGGTTTTAAAGTAACGTGGCCTTTTAACTTCAGAACCTACCATAGCAACAATACGTTCTGCATTAAATTTACCTGTTAACAATAATTCACCTATAATTACCAAGTCTTGTGGGTTGATAGTCCAAACCGTTTCGCCCTTGTTTATAGGATCTATTTTATTAATCTGTGTCCCCACATTTCCTGATGGATGCGGTCCAGACACTTTATGCAAGGTAATGCCATTTAACCCAGCTAAAGGAGACGTAGCGTTTTTACCTACACTAACATGAATATTACCTTCAGTTAATTTCGCTAAAGCGTCAATTGCTGTTTGCATTTCGGTTTCCTTCCCTTGCAATACGTAATCGTAATCTGCAACTAAAGGTGCCGAGGCATAGCCAGAAATAAAAATAGCTTTAGGCGTTTTTGTTGGATTGGCAATCACATCGTAAGGACGTTGTTTAATAAAAACCCAACACCCTGAAGCCATTAAATGTGCCTTAATACTTTCGGCATTGGCTTTAGCGATATCAAACTTACCGTGATCTACCACCGCCTGTTCTTTATCTGCTTGGATTTTAATTGCCATAATTCGTCTTCTCGCACCACGTACCACCTCAACAACTTCACCAGCAACAGGAGACACAAACTTCATATCTTCAACATCTTTGTTGTAAAATACAGTTTCGCCAGCTTTTACCTTGGCGCCTTCTTTTGCGATAAGTTTTGGAGTAATGCCGTGGAAATCTTCAGGTCTGATGGTGTAGAAATTGCTAACTATGGCATTTTCAGTAGTTTTTTCAGCTTCACCAACAAGGTTGATGTCCAGACCTTTTTTAATCTTAATGTCGTTTGACATAGGTTTAATTTTGATATTAGTTCTCAAAAAATCGCAGCAAATTTACGAAGTAAATGGGAAATAATAATATAGAAAGTTCATGAGTATTTTATTTATAACAATTCTAAATAAACAAATCGCCTTAGGCATAAAATTTGCTTATATTTACAAACAAACCTTGACTGTATAAAATGACATTAAAACATATTCTTTTTGCACTAACCGCACTAACTATTAACAACCTCTTCTCTCAAGTTAAAGAAGTAAATCCGCCAGATTATATTAAAACCATTACGTTTAAAGGCGATACTCCTGAAAGTCAACTCCCTGTGCTTCGAAAAGGAGAGTTTTTAGTATTAGAGTTTGATGCTTTAAATGGCAATGAAGATGATTATTATTACAAAATTGAGCATTATAACTACGATTGGACACCATCGGTTTTAGCAAGAGCCGAATTTATGGAAGGTTTCGACAACCAACGTATACGAAACTACGAGAATTCGTTTAACACCTATCAAATTTATTCGCATTATAAGCTAACCATTCCCAACCAAAGAACCAGAGGCTTGAAAATTTCTGGAAACTACATGATTAAAGTATTCAATGAATATGACGAATTAGTCTTCTCTAGAAAATTTATGATTTACGAAGATCTAGCCAATGTTGGCGTGAGCATAAAAAGATCTAGGGATGTAAAAGATATTGATGGCAAACAAAGTGTGGACATTACCATAAACTCTAGCAACTTAAGGTTTAACAATCCTACACAAACCGTTAAAACTTTAATTGTACAAAACAACAACTTAAACACAGCTATATCGGGCTTAAAACCGCAATACACCTTAGGAAACGAATTAATATACAAATACACGAAAGAGACTAGTTTTTGGGCTGGAAACGAGTATTTTTTCTTTGAAAATAAAGACATTAGAGCCGCCAATACTGGCATACAATATATTGAACTTGGCAACTTATATAACAACTTTTTGTTTGCCAACATTATTAGAAAAGACAGACCATACACTTACAACCCAGACATTAATGGAAACTTTGTAATAACCGCTATAGATGTTGAAAACACCAACATTGAAGCAGATTATGCGTGGATTCATTTTGCTCTTCTCACCAGAAAAGAGTTAAAAGAAAAACAAGTATATGTGTATGGCAACTTTAATAATTATGCTACAGATGAAAGCAACCTGATGCATTACAACGACAAAGAAGGTATGTACGAAGCCAGTATTTTATTAAAACAAGGCTTTTACAATTATAAATATGTTACCATAGACAACAATGGTATACTTGAAGAAGGTAGTATAGGCGGAAACTTTTATCAAACCGAAAACAACTACAAAGTGTTAGTATATTATCGTGATTTAGGCGCAAGATACGATAGATTAATTGGTCTTGGCGAAGCTAATTCAGTGAACATATCCAACTAAATTTAACAACACGTTAAAGTATTAATTCGCCTAATTAATTAAATAAATTTTTATTATTTTAGCTAGACAATAAAAGCTTTTGCACACAAAAACCCAAATGGTTCAACAAGTTACAAAAGGCATAAAAATTTCAGTAGAAACGTCATTCGAAGGCACATTTTATAAGGATTATAAAATTCAATTTGCCTATGGATACAAAGTAACTATTGAAAACCAAAGTAAAGATACCGTACAGTTATTTGCTAGACATTGGATTATTAAAGATGCTTTAAATAATGAAACCATTGTTTCTGGTGAAGGTGTTATTGGAAAAAAGCCTGTATTAAAACCTGGTGAGGCTCACACATACACTTCCGGCTGCCTTTTAACCTCTCCTTTTGGCGCTATGAGAGGACACTACAATATGACAAACCTTAACACCACTAAAAAATTTCAAGTAGTCATTCCTACGTTCAAGCTAAGTGCGCCTTTCGCCCTTAATTAAGATTTTTTATCAAAGCGATAAATGGTATTGTTTTGCTTTACATGACAATACAAACAGTTAGAAGAATACAAAAAAGTATAAGGTGTGCTATACTGAAAACCTTCTTCTTGCAGAATAAAAATCGCATCCACATCTACCATTCCATTAGGAGAAACTCTTCTAAAGCGATATTCTTGTTCTACATTACTTTCATGCAATTCAAACCAAGCTCCCGACCCTATTCCAGATAACCATTGCGCGTTACTATTCACATACTCTTGTCCTTTTGGCTTCAATGTTCCAACATTAGACACACGATGTGTTTTCAATCTATCTAAAAAACACATTTGGTTAATTTGCCTAACCGATCCATTAAAAACCTGTATACTCCCATTGTCTTGCACTTTATAAACATCTGCCTCTGAATTTGCCGCAACAACATTACCAACAGTACTAGGGGTAAACTTTTTTGACCTAACAAGTCGCTTTTTTATGGTATTATCTGTAACCGAAGTAATTAAAGTATCTGTAACAAACCGCGCACAATTAGTCGCCTTTTTTATAAAAGCAGCATACCTTATAAACTGCCTTTCCTGCATAATTTTAATAAACTCACTAGCTTTATTATAGTTTACCTTTTTACAAACAGATGCATACAATGTACCTTCACCATGTGTGAATTCTGGATGCGTTGCCAAATAATTTAAAATGTCGTTTAGGTTTACAATATTATCATTAACCAGTTTTGCTCTTAAGGGCTTTTCCAGTTCGCAATCGGTATCTTTTGCTCTTACACGACCTGTAGCATGAGGTGTTACATAGCGTCCAAAATCGTAATATTCTAAAATACCTGTTTCTTTACTAATTAACACTAAAGCTGCATGCCCAGCTCTTACATGAGTTTGATTACCTATTCCCAAATACTTTAAAAAAGGCGAATACCATTCTTCGGCATGCCGAACAATAGTTTCAGGATAAGCTAGGGTTAAAATAATTCCTGTATTATTATTTTTCATGAATTAAGTTAAAATCAAAGACAACTGATGTTCTTGTGCTAGTTTGTAAGTCTTCATATTGCATGGTTACTAAATGATTACATTTTTCAACTTGTGTTATACTCGTTGTTTTTACAAACCCTCTGTCCATTATAACGCCAAAGTCATCATTATTTTCACCAGCGTGTTTATGAAATTTAAGTAACGTAGACGTATTTAAAGCAGTCTCTTTTTTAAATGTTTCAAACCATAATTTGCGCTCCTGTTTCATAGACGCAGTATACAATGTAGATGATGACCAAATATGTGGTTCCAACGGTAAGTCTTTTACATGTTTTTTATTGCCGTCCCAAACAAGCTCTAAAAAACGCAACCTTTCAATCCATTCCACACAAACTATTGTAAAAGGCTCTACACCATTCAAATCATAGCTAGCTACTTCAGTTTTAAAGTCCTCACAAGTCAATAAATCTTTAACAACCACACCACGACTCAATCTATATTCCTCTTTTCTTTTATGTTTATTAAACCCACCGTTCAATAAACAAATTAAACGTTGCTTCTCGCTAACACCTATCCAAGTACCTCCAGCCAAACTGTCTTTAGGATATAACAACTTAACACCATCTTCATTATAGAATGTTGGGGCTAAATTTTCACGCCCAGGTGCTTCATCTCGGTTAGAGGTTAAAACAAAACTATTTTGGCCTTGCGGGGCAAGAGTAACTGTACACATATACTATATTGTAACATAAAAATGGCAACTTACAAAATTTCTAATATTTAACGCCTTTTTATAATCAAATTTGCAAACAAACCCGTTTTAAAATATTAAATTTGCAATGCTAAAAAATTACAAATCAATAAAATCTAAATTCTCATGGCAAACGGATTTTTTAACGTACCAATTGCAGTTAACGAACCAGTAAAAACTTACGCTCCTGGATCTCCAGAACGCGAGGAGGTTTTAGCTGAATACAAAAACATGTTTAACAGTAAAGTTGACGTACCATTATATATAAACGGTAAAGACATTGAAACAGGAAACACTAGAACCATGTCGCCACCTCACGACCATCAACATGTTGTTGGCACGTATCATTTAGCTGAAAAAACGCATGTTGAAGATGCTATTTCTACTGCATTAGAAGCTAGAAAAAAATGGGCTAAAATGCCTTGGCAACAACGCGCAGGTATTTTCTTAAAGGCTGCAGAACTAATTGCCGGACCTTACCGTGCTAAAATGAATGCTGCAACAATGATTGCGCAGTCTAAAAATATTCACCAAGCAGAAATTGATTCAGCTTGCGAAATTATAGACTTCCTTCGTTTTAATGTACAATACATGACCGAAATTTACATGGAACAACCCGAAAGCACTAGTGGTGCTTGGAACCGTGTAGAATACAGACCACTTGAAGGATTTACCTATGCCGTAACTCCTTTTAACTTTACCGCCATTGCTGGAAACTTACCATCGTGCATGGCTTTAATGGGTAATGTTGTGGTTTGGAAACCTAGCGATAGTCAAATCTACTCTGCAAAAGTTATTATGGACGTCTTTAAAGAAGCTGGCGTTCCAGATGGTGTGATTAATGTTGTATTTGGCGATCCTGTTATGATTACCGATACTATTATTAATCACGCTGAATTTTCAGGACTACATTTTACAGGATCTACATTTGTTTTTAAAGAACTTTGGAAAAAAATAGGAAACAACATCCACAACTATAAAACCTACCCAAGAATTGTAGGAGAAACCGGCGGAAAAGATTTTATCGTAGCTCATAAATCGGCTAATGCCAAACAAGTCGCTACTGCTATTTCTCGTGGTGCTTTTGAATTCCAAGGTCAAAAATGTAGCGCTGCTTCAAGAGCTTATATTCCTTCTAATTTATGGGAAGATGTTAAAAATTATGTTATAGAAGATGTAACATCGTTTAAAATGGGATCTCCAGAAAACATGGAAAACTTTATTACGGCTGTTATTCACGAAGGATCGTTCGATAAACTTGCTAAATATATTGATGAGGCAAAAGCTAGTAATGAAGCTGAAATTATTGTTGGCGGTAATTACGATAAATCTAAAGGGTATTTTATTGAACCTACCGTAATTGTAACAACAAACCCTAAATACACCACCATGTGTACCGAATTATTTGGGCCAGTTATAACCATTTATGTTTACAACGCCAATGACTATAGCGAAACCCTTAAACTTGTTGACGAAACTAGTGAATATGCTTTAACAGGAGCTATTTTATCAAATTGTAGATATGCCGTTGAAGAAGCTGTTCAAGCCCTTGAAAACTCGGCAGGAAACTTCTATATTAACGATAAACCAACTGGTGCTGTTGTAGGACAACAACCCTTTGGAGGTGCTAGAGCTTCGGGAACTAACGATAAAGCAGGAAGTGCACAAAACTTATTACGTTGGGTGTCTCCAAGATTAATTAAAGAAACTTTTGTTACGCCTATAGATTACAGATATCCTTTCTTAGGCGAATAATTTTTTAAATAAAAAAACTTCAAAATCCTTAAAAGCACTCCTTTTAAGGATTTTTTTTGCGTTTTATCTTAAAATCCCAATCCTAAACTACTGAACCAATTAAACTTATTATATTTATCAAAGCTATTAATCAAATTATATCCTATGAAAAAAATTTACTTTCTCATTACGTTTTTGCTCCCTTATATGTTTTTTGCCCAAGCAGGTAGCGAAAGCGCCATAGTAAACATTAACTCAACCATACCATTTCAAGGTATTGATGAAACCGAAAGCCATATAGGAACTGGCGAGTACAAAATTTATTACGATAATGTTGATGGCGTTCTTGATAAACCTATCTTTTTTGTTGATGGTTTTGACCCTAATGACACTAGAGATATTCCTTCGATGTACGGTTTATTAGATTACGGCAATCCTGTTGAAAATTTAGCCGATGTTGTAAGAAACGAAGGCTTTGATCTTGTTGTTTTAAACTTCCCAACATATACAAGAACTGCCGATGGCGCTGAAATAAATGGCGGTGCCGATTATATCCAACGAAATGCTTTTATTCTCATTGCTTTAATTAATGAAATTAACGGCATGAAAACTGGTGTTGAGGAAAATGTGGTTATTGGCCCAAGTATGGGTGGTTTAATTTCTAGATATGCGCTAAGCTATATGGAACAAAATACCATGGATCATGATACTAGATTATATATCTCATTCGATTCGCCTCATTTAGGAGCTAACGTCCCTATTGGCATACAATACCTTTTCAATTATATGTTAAATGGAGCCGGCATTACAGAGCTAGAACCTTTAGTTAACGGCCTTTTAAATAGCCCTGCAGCGAAACAAATGCTTATAGACCATTATTTAGGTCATGTTGATGGCGGTGGTGTTAACCAAAGTGCTATTACACATACACCTATAGGAGCCCCTAATTATAGAGATGCTTTTCATGCCGAATTAACAAACTTAGGATTTCCCGAAGACACTAGAAATGTAGCTATTTCAAATGGAAGTGGTATAGCGCAAATAACTGGCACACCTGGAATGGAGTTAATTAATCACACTTTTGATGTCGAGTTTGGTATTACTGCTACAGCCGACATTCATTTTACACCAGCAGCCAATCAAAATATAACAGTCACCGATGTCCTATTATCTATCTTTGGATTTCCTGTAACTTACAGTGCTACAGCGGAATCCCCAGCAACATCAGACGGTATAGATAGTGCTCCTGGTGGACAATTTGATTTATATTCTTTTGATGATGGTTCTAATGCATTAATTACTGAATTTGTTGACAACCTCAATTCCCAATACTTTAATTTCATACCAACATTAAGCTCTTTAGCCATTACAGATAGTAACTGGTATAATACACCTAACATGACGGCCTCTCCTTTTGTTAACGCTTACATCCCCGACAATAACGAGCCTCATGTTACTTTAACCGATCTAAATGTAGCTTTTGCTTTAAACGAAATTTTAGAAAACGCACTTACTATACAAGAGCAAGTGATTGCTGATAACTATATTAAAATTGCTCAAAACCCTATTAACGAACACCTAACGTTAATTGCACAAGAAAATTTTAAAAACACCTCAATATCTATAACAGATTTAACAGGAAAATCAGTATTTAAAACGGTAACCAACCTAAACGCAAAAACAGATATTGCAATTAATGTAGCTTCTGGTTTATACATTTTAAATATTAATACTCAAAAAGGTATTTCATTAAGAGAAAAAATTGTGGTAAGATAATCTTAACTGCTCCACAATACCCTAAGTGGTTTATTAACCTTTAAATTTTATAGGTAAGTGAACCACTTTTTTGGTATCAAAAAACGGCTCGTTGTAAAAATCGCTAATAGGATAAATGGTTGTTGTTTTATAATCTTGAAGTTCTTCGGTTAAATCACCTCCTTTTAAATACAAAATACCATTTTTCAAGGTATTGTTTTGCTTCTTAGCTACTTTGCCTTTTATCCATCTTACAAAAGTTGGCATAGCAGCAACAGCTCTACTTACAATAAAATCGTAAGTATCGTCTAGCTCTTCTACACGAGTATGTGTTGTTTTCACATTCTCTAATCCAAGACCATCAACAACCTCATTAACCACTTTTAATTTTTTGGCAATGCTATCTACCAAATGAAACGAACACTCAGGAAACAAAATGGCTAAAGGTATTCCTGGAAAACCACCTCCTGTTCCCACATCCATAATTTTAGTACCAGGTTTAAATGTTATAACTTTTGCAATAGCTAAAGAATGCAACACATGCCTTAAATACAGTTCATCAATATCTTTTCTAGAAACAACATTTATTTTTAAATTCCAATCTTTATAAAGCTCTTCTAAGGCTTCAAATTTTTGAATTTGTTCACTTGTTAAATGAGGAAAATATTTAAGTATGAGTTCCATTAGATTTATTTTTCGACAAAAGTAGAGAATTTATTGTGTATATTTTTATGAAAACTTTACCACCTAACCTTAAGATATTATTTATCTTTGGCCTTTAATAATTACAGATACTATTTGTAATTATAGATTAAAATCATAAAAAGATGACAAATAAAGCACTTACTTTTTCAAGAACAGATTCTGCTAAGTTTTTTAGAACCTTAAACAAACGTGTTAATGCTTATTTTAAAGACAATAACATAAAACGTACAGGAAACTGGAAACTTTGGGTAAAAACAATCGTGATGTTTTCGCTGTTCTTAACACCATATTTCTTATTACTTACACTAAACATTCCAGGGTGGGCACAACTTCTTTTAACCATTGTTATGGGAATAGGAATGGCAGGCGTTGGTATGAATGTGATGCACGATGGAAACCATGGCGCATATTCAAACAAAGAATGGGTAAACCGCCTTATGGGAAGCAGCATTTATATTCTTGCTGGAAATGTTTACAATTGGAAAGTACAACACAACGTATTACATCATACGTACACAAATATTCACGGTCATGATGAAGATTTAGAAGCAGGACGCATTCTGCGTTTCTCTAAAAATGCCGATTGGCATTGGCACCATAAATTCCAGCATGTTTACTCGGTGCTACTTTATGGTTTATTAACTATAAACTGGGCCATTACCACAGATTGGCAACAAATGAAACGCTATATGAAACGCAAACTTTCGTATGGTAAGTTTCCTAATCCAGTATGGAACTGGAGTAAATTAGTAATATCAAAACTTATTTATATAGCTGTTTGGATTGTACTACCTATGTTAATATTAGATATAGCTTGGTGGAAAATTTTAATAGGATTCTTTATCATGCATTACACCGCTGGATTAATTTTAAGTGTGGTATTTCAATTGGCTCACGTCATGGAAGAAGCCGAAATGCCAATGCCGGAAGAATCAGGAACTATGAAAAATTCTTGGGCCGTACACCAGTTAAAAACAACAGTGAATTTTTCTACAAAAAACAAAGTTGTAAACTGGTTTACTGGCGGATTAAACCATCAAGTAGAACATCACATATTCCCAAATATTAGTCACGTACACTATACCAAGATTTCTAAAATTGTAAGGGAAACTGCCAAAGAATTTAATTTACCTTATAACGAATACAAGACAACAAGAAAAGCTGTTATCGCCCATTTTAAATTCTTAAAAGAAATGGGAATGAAACCTGCTACTGTTTAAACCATATTTCTATCACAATAAATGAACGATAAGCTTTCCAACAGAATTAATAGTTTGCCTACATCGGCAACATTGGCCATGGCTGCCAAGGCTAGAGAACTTAAAGAACAAGGCATCGATATTATTGGACTAAGTTTAGGTGAACCTGATTTTAACACGCCAGATTACATTAAGGAGGCCGCTATTCAAGCTATAAATGATAACTATAACTCTTACACACCTGTTGATGGTTATCGTGAGCTAAAAGAAGCTGTATGCCAAAAATTTAAGCGCGATAATAATTTAGATTATCAACCTAATCAAGTGGTTGTTTCCACTGGAGCCAAGCAATCTATTGCTAATGTCGCTCAAGTATTGTTAAACCCTGGTGATGAAGTGTTATTACCCGCTCCTTACTGGGTGAGTTATTCGGCTATTGCAATGTTGTGTGAAGCCAACTTTAAAGAAATCCCTTCTACTATAGAAAACGACTTTAAAATTACACCAGAACAGCTTGAAGCCGCCATTACGCCTAAAACAAAAATGGTGTTTTTTAATTCACCTAATAACCCAAGTGGAAGTATTTACTCTGAAGAAGAATACAAAGCTTTGGCCAAAGTGTTAGAAAAACACCCAGACATCTTCATTCTTTCCGATGAGATTTACGAGCACATAAGCTATGGCACAAAAATGTTTAGCTTCGCCTCTATTCCTAGTATGTATAACCGTACAATAACAGTTAATGGATTAGCTAAAGCATTTGCCATGACGGGGTGGCGAATAGGGTATATTGGAGCACCAGAATGGATTGCTAAAGCATGTACAAAAATGCAAGGACAAATTACATCTGGAACTAATTGTATTGCGCAGCGTGCTGCTATTACTGCTTTAACGGAATCTCCAGAACACATCACATTTATGGTTGATGAATTTAAATCGAGAAGAGGTTTAATTTTAGACTTATTAAATGATATTGAAGGTTTTAAAACAAATATCCCTGAAGGCGCATTTTATGTTTTCCCTAATGTATCGTATTACTTTGGAAAAACTCTAAAAGGCAAACTAATTAACAATGCTACCGACTTTTCTTTATTCTTACTAGAAGAAGCCCACGTAGCGACAGTTACCGGCGAAGCCTTTGGTAATAAAGATTGCATACGTATCTCTTATGCCGCATCAAAAGATCAAATTATCGAGGCTTTAAAACGTATTAAAGCTGCCGTTAACTAAATTGAATAGTTTTATCATCATAAAGCCACTTTTTTAAAAAGTGGCTTTTTTTATTTAGCAAAGTATCTTTATCGATTCCTCCAGAAGAAAGGCATCAATAAAATTAACACTGTAAAGAGTTCCAATCGTCCTATTAACATTAAAAACGATGCCCACCATTTTCCTAAAGATGGCAAAGCAGCATAGTTATTAACTGGCCCAAAATCGCCTAATGCTGGTCCCACATTACCTAAACTAGAGGCAGCCAAACCTACCGAAGATTCAAAATCTATACCAAGCATAGAAAACACTAAAGCTCCAACAATAAAAGACAACATATAAAGAATAAAAAAGCCTTGAATATTAAATACAATATCTCCAGAAATAGACCGCTTATTGTAACGCAAGGGTAAAATAGCATTAGGATGAAGCGACCTTTTAAATTCTAAGAATCCATTTTCTATAAGAATTAAATGTCTAATCACTTTTACCCCACCAGAGGTACTTCCTGCCGAACCACCAAGAAACATTAATCCGAAGAAAAACACGACTAAAAAGGGTGACCAAAGAGTATAATCGGCAGTTACAAAACCTGTTGTTGTTACTATAGCTAACACTTGAAATAACGCATGCCTAAAGGCGCTTTCGGCTTCTCCCCAAACCATAGGATGAACAATAGACGATTTTGACACATCGGCTTGAAAGTAGATAATTAAAGCTGCTATAATTGTAAACGCTACAATAAACTTAAAATAAAGTTTAAACTCGCCATCATGCAACACTTTTTGCACCTTTCCTTTAAAAGCAAAATAACTTAATACAAAGTTAGTCCCTGCTAAAAACATGAAAATTATAATAATATATTGAATAATAGGCTGGTCATTCCAATAAGCAATGCTAGCGTTTTTTGTAGAAAACCCTCCTGTTGATAACGTACAAAGTGCATGATTAATAGCATCGAAAAAAGACATACCAGCCACCTTGAGCAAAATAGTTTCGGCTGCGGTATAGCCAAAATAAATTAGCCATAAACGTTTAGCTGTATCGGTAATTCTTGGATGAAGCTTATCGGCGTTAGGTCCTGGCGCTTCGGCGGCAAACATTTGCATACCACCAATACCCAACAATGGCAAAACAGCAATAGCTAATACAATAATTCCCATACCGCCTATCCAATGGGTTAAACTACGCCAAAATAAGATACCTTCAGGTATCGCTTCTATATCATTTAAAATAGATGCACCTGTTGTAGTATACCCAGACATGGTTTCAAAAAAAGCATTCGTGAAACTTGGAATAGCACCAGAAAACACATAAGGCAAGGTTCCTGAAAGCGACATAATAACCCAACCAAGACCTACAACAATGTAGCCCTCGCGTTTATTCATTTCCTTTTTATGGCTTTTGGTTTTAAACATAACTAACAACCCTGTTAGTATGGTTAAGCCAGCAGCTTCAAAAATTCCAATGGTAGCACCATCTTTATAAATTAAGCTTACTAAAGAAGCTAATAGCATAAAACCGCCATTAAACAATAATAGTAACCCAAAAAAATGAAAGATAATTTTGTAATTGAGTTTCATTTACAAAAACATTTTTTCAACTTGTTTGATAGATCTAGGTAAGCAACATACCACAACCATATCACCTTCGGTGACTTTAAAATCACCAAGTGCAATATGGGCTTGACCATCTCTTATAACTCCGCCTACAATAGCAGAACGCGGAAAGCCAGCATCTTTTATGTACTTATTACAAACCTTCGATGTTGATTTTACTTTAAACTCTAGCAATTCGGCATTCATATTATTTAGCTTGGTCATGGCGACAACTTCACCTTTCCTTATGTATCTAAATATATTATTCGCAGCAAGCAGTTTTTTATTAATTAAGGTATCGATACCTATGGATTGTGATAGTTCAAAATAATCCATATTCTCAACAAGCGCTATAGTTTTTCTTACGCCTTTTGATTTAGCAACCAAACAAGACATAATATTGGTTTCAGAGTTTTCTGTAACAGCAATAAAAGCATCCATATCGCTAATATGTTCTTCTTCTAAAAGATCTACGTTTCTACCATCGCCATTTATAACTAATGTTCGCGGCAGTTGATCTGCCAACTCTATAGCGTGCTTTCTATCTTTTTCTACAAGTTTTATATTAGAATAAGCTTTACTTAAATCTCTTGCCGATTTATACCCAATTTGGCTTCCGCCTAGAATCATAATATTCTTAATCTCACGATTAACTTTACCCGTCATTCTACAAAGCTCCTCGGCACCACCTTCACTAGTAATAAAAACCACACTATCGCCTTCTTTAAATTGTGTATCACCGCGAGGAATGATTGTGTATTGCGTACCAAAACGCTGTATGGCTATAGGCACAAAATGTATTTCTGGTAAAATTTCGGCAGCCTCTTTAACAGTTTTCCCAACAAATGTGGCTGTTCTAGATAAATTTAACCCAAACATAGTTAAAGCACCATCTTCAAATTCGTAACTATCGTTAAAAGCCGACTGGTTAAGCAACAATTCTATTTCGGCAGCCGCTAAAGCCTCAGGAGAAATTAATTCATCTATACCAAATTTGGTAAAGCCTACTTCATCTTTATGATGAATAAATTCTGTATTCGATATTCTAGCAATTGTACGCTTAGCCCCTAATTGCTTACCTAAAACACAGGCTGTAATATTGGTGGTTTCAGATGCGGTTACACCTATAAATAAATCGGTACTTTCTATTCGGGCATCTTTTAATATGGCAATTGAGGTGGCATCACCTTTAATAACTTTAATATCTAAGTGGGTATCAGCATATGCTAACCTTTCTTTGTTAACATCTATTAAAGTAATTTCTTGGGATTCGTAGGATAATAATTTTGCTAAATGAAATCCAACTTCACCAGCTCCAGCAATAATTATTTTCATTATCTGTATTATGTATATCGAAGAACAAATATACAGCAAAAATAGTTGAGTGATAAAAAATTACAATATATAATTATTGGTCAAGCCTTTGTAAAATGGTTGCTTAATAGTTTATATTTGACAAAATTTTTAAAATCTTGGCAAAAGTAAAACCATATAAAGATAGTGACCTAAAGAAAAAAGAGCAAGTCACTAAAATGTTTGATAATATTTCTGGCGGTTACGACAGCTTAAATCGTGTTATTTCCTTTGGTATTGATATAAAATGGCGTAAACGTGTGGTTGCTATGATTGAACAAACCAATCCAGAATCTATTTTAGATATTGCAACAGGAACTGGCGATTTAGCCATAAACTTAGCACAAACCAATGCTAAAAAAATTGTTGGTTTAGACATAAGTCAAGGTATGCTAGATATTGGGAAGCAAAAAGTAGCCGAAAAAAAATTAAATAAAACTATTGAAATGGTTTTAGGCGACTCTGAAAACCTTCCTTTTGAAAACAATACATTCGATGCCATAACAGTAGCTTTTGGCGTTAGAAATTTTGAAGATTTAGAAAAAGGACTTTCAGAAATTTTACGTGTATTAAAACCTGGAGGTACTTTTGTTATTTTAGAAACCTCCATCCCAACCAAAACACCTTTTAAACAAGGTTATAATATCTACACAAAACACATTATGCCTTTAATAGGCAAACTGTTCTCTAAGGACAAAAGCGCCTATAAATATTTAAGCGATTCGGCATCGGCATTTCCATATGGTGAAGCTTTAAACAATATTTTACGAAAAATTGGGTTTATACAGGTTGAAGACTTCCCACAAACCTTAGGAGTCGCAACAATTTATAAATCATCAAAAAAGTAATATGAAGAAGAGTCTTTATTGTCTTGTATTTTTTCTGATAACGCAAGTCGCTTCGGCACAACTTTTTAGCAAAGAACGTATAAGAAATCTTGATAATTTTGATAAAAAGTTTTTAAGCTACGGATACTTTTTAGGGTTTAATAGTTACGATTTTAATTTCGACTATAAATTTGACCGTAAAGATATTTTAGTTAATAAAACCACCGGTTTTAATGTTGGATTAATTGGTAATATGCGTATTAACGACTATATGGATGTTAGGCTAGAACCAGGACTATACATGACCACTCGTAACTTAGAATATCACCCAAGTTATTTTCAAGGCATGGAGTATACCGATTCCGACTTAAAACGTGAGATTAAATCGACATACATTCATGTTCCGCTTCTATTAAAGCTATCTACCAAACGATTAAACAACTTTAAACCTTTTATTGTTGGCGGTATTTCTACAGCCATAAATTTATCGAGTAACGAAAAGAATCCAGACGATAATAGTAATGGTAAATTTAGAACAAAATCTAATATGTACTTTTACGAAATTGGCTTTGGTATCGATTTCTACTTGTACTGGTTCAAGTTTACACCATCTATTAGAGGGGTTTTTGCCATAAACGATGAAGTTGTTAGAGATTACGATCCTAACAGCCCCTGGACCGGAAACATAGAGTCCATGAAAACTCGTGGCGTCTTTATCAACTTTACGTTCCAGTAGAACGTTTAAACTCACTCAACAATATTGCTGTTGCTGTAGCCACATTTAAACTCTCGGTTTTTTGCGTGTCTCCAAATCGAGGAATGGCTATTTTTTTGGTTATATGCTGTTTAACCATATCTGAAATACCATTACCTTCATTACCCATAACCAGAACACCTTGCTCTGGTAATTGTTGACTATAAACAGGTTCTCCGTCCATAAAGGTTCCAAACACATCAACGTCTACATCACTTAAAAAATCGCGTAACGAACTATACACAATATTCACCCGTGTAATCGAGCCCATTGTGGCTTGTATTACTTTTGGGTTGAAACAGTCTACGGTATTCTCACTACACACTAAATGTGTTACACCAAACCAATCGCATAGTCTAATAATCGTGCCTAAATTTCCAGGGTCTTGAACATCGTCTAATGCCACTATTAACGTATTTAAATCAACAGGGGTTTGTTCTGGCATTACAAAAACAGCCAATGCTGTATTAGGCGATTTTAAAGCGCTTATTTTTTTTAATTCGGCAAAAGAGATAATAGTTTCAAAATTGGCATCAATATTGAAGGAGTCTGTTGTATATAAATGATACAATTCAAAATTAGAATTTAAAAGCTCTGTAATGGTTTTTACACCTTCGGCTATAAATAGACCATGTTGCTGCCGGTATTTTTTTTGCTTTAAACTTCTAACGAGTTTTATTTGATTTTTAGATAACATTAAAACGTGTTTCAATAATTTTTCGGCTAAATAGTGTATTTTTGATTTTAACTATACATCAAGACATAAACTAAGCCACAAAGCTAATATTACTAGTATTTGAAATTATTTTTTTCAAAAATAGCATTAATTATTTTCTGTTTAGGAGTTTTGTTTTCATGTAACTCGGTAAAACGCGTTCCTGAAGGTAAAAAACTGCTTGTTAAAAATACCATTCTTGTTAATGGCGAGAAAAACAAAACAGAACGTATAAACAACCTTCTTTACCAGCAAAAAAATAGAGAATTGCTTGGTCTTACACCACTTCGCCTACATATTTACAACTTAGCAAGACCTAATATTGACTCTATTATAAATGCGGGAATAGATGCCAAACCTAAAAAACGCCAACATTTAGAAAACTTCTTATCAAAAAAACAATTAGATAAATATATAGACTCTAGAATAGGGTTTAATAATTGGCTTAAAAAAACAGGTGAAGCTCCAACTATTATCAATGAAGAGAAAACAAAAAAATCCGAAAACCAACTAAAAGCCTATTACTTTAACAATGGCTGGTTTAATGTTGAAACCTCTTCTGAAGTTACACAAATTAGCGATAAAAAAGCCGAAATAACTTACCATGTCACTACCAAAGAACCTTATATTGTAGATTCTTTAAGTCTTGATATCGCATCGCCAATTATAGATTCTTTATATCAAACAGAAATAACCAATTCTCATATTGTTCAAGGAAAACAATATGAAACCACCGATTTTGAAACTGAAAAAAACAGAATTACTTACCAAATGAGAAATTCTGGCGTGTATCATTTCTCCGAAGATTATGTGTTTTTTGAAATGGACACGGTGTATACCAATAATAAGGTTAATGTAGAATTACAAATTTCTAATAGAAAAATCACCTCTTTAGACTCCTCTTACACACTACCTTTACATATTTACAAAGTCAAAGACGTTAATATTTACACCGATTATTCCTATCAAAATAAAGCACAACAAATCTCAGACACAGTACAGTATAAAAATTATAATTTATACAGTTTTAACAAAATGCGTTTTAAACCTAAAGCATTAACCGATGCTGTATTTATTACCCCAAATAAAATTTATCAAGACAAAGACCGTGGAAATTCCTACAGACATTTAAGCGATTTAAAAACCTTTAGTTATCCAGATATAGAATATATCGAAAACCCAGACACCACATTAACAGCAAACATCTATTTAATGCCCAAAAAGCGTTTTGCGTTAAACTTAAGCGCCGAAGCTTACCAAAGTAACATACAAACTGTTGGGTTTTCTTTTAATCCAGGATTACTCATTAGAAATGTATTTCGTGGTGCCGAAACACTCGAAATTTCTGCACTAGGATCCATTGGAGCCTCCAAAGATGCTGGTGATAACAGAGATCGCTTTTTTGATATTAATGAGTTAGGAGCTAATTTAAAACTTACTATTCCAAGATTATTTTTTCCTATAAATACCGAAAAAATAATCCCAAAAACCATGTTTCCAAGCACACGTATATCACTGTCAACAACAAGTCAAACAAACATTGGCTTAGACAAACAAACATTTTCTGGCGTGTTTAACTATAAATGGCACCCATCAAACATTGTTACAAATAGATTAGATTTATTCAACGTACAGTATGTAAAAAACTTAAACCCAGACAATTATTTTGGTGTTTACGGTAACTCCTACAACTCCTTAAATGATATTGCCTCTAGTATTAACTATAATAACGGTAACGATTTAACCTATCCTTCACAAACAGATGCTTTTATAAATGATGTTTTAAACGGAAACACCTCTATATCATCAAACGACGATGATTATGACACCGTTTCAGCAATCAACGAAAGAAAAGAACGACTTACCAAAGACAACCTTATTTTTGCGAGCAACTTTAATTACGTAAGAGACAATCGAGAAACGCTTTACGACGAAACCTTCTCTATCTTTAGGTTTAAAATTGAGTTTGCAGGAAACCTGTTTTCTACCATTGCTAGTTTAAGTGGGTTAGAAAAAAATTCTAATGACCGCTACGAAATGTTTAACGTTGCCTATTCGCAGTATGTTAAAACAGAATTAGACTATGTTAAACACTGGGATTTAGGCAAAAAAAATGTTGTTGCCATTAGAAGCTTTTTTGGCTTTGCCATACCTTATGGCAACTCTACAAACATCCCGTTCTCTAAAAGTTTTTTTGCCGGTGGCGCCAACGACAATAGAGCTTGGACCGCCTATAGTTTAGGACCTGGAAGTTCAGAATCTAATAACGAGTTTAACGAAGCAAACCTAAAAATTGCCTTAAGTGTCGAACAACGTTTTAATATTTTTGGCAGTTTTCATGGGGCTTTATTTGTAGATGCTGGAAATATTTGGAATGCTTTAGATGATGTTGAAGACGACAATGCCACACTAGATAGTTTTAGCGCTTTAAAAGATATCGCTATTGGGTCGGGTATGGGGTTTCGCTATGATTTTGGTCCAGTACTCTTCCGTTTCGATATTGGTTTTAAAACCTACGACCCCTCCTACTTAGACCAAAACCGTTGGTTTAACGATTACAATTTTCAGAATGCCGTTTACAACATTGGTATAAATTACCCCTTTTAAGCCATATAATTTTATTATTTTTGTTAATCAAACAAATAATAAAGACAACATGGCACACAATATTAAACCAGGAGTTGCAACAGGCAAAGAGGTTCAAAACATTTTTAATCATGCAAAAGAAAACGGGTATGCATTACCTGCGGTAAATGTTATAGGATCCAATTCTATTAACGGTGTTTTAGAAACTGCAGCAGCCTTAAATGCACCTGTAATTATTCAATTTTCAAACGGTGGCGCACAATTTAATGCGGGTAAAGGATTAAGTAACGACAATCAAAAAGCTGCAATTGCGGGCTCAGTTGCTGGCGCAAAACACGTACACCAAATGGCAGAACTTTATGGTGTTCCTGTTATTTTACATACCGACCATTGCGCTAAAAAATTACTTCCTTGGATTGATGGCTTATTAGATGCTAGTGAAGCGCATTTTAAAGAAACCGGAAAACCACTTTACAGTTCTCATATGATTGATTTAAGTGAAGAACCCCTTGAAGAAAACATAGAGATCTGCAAAACCTACCTTGAAAGAATGAGTAAAATGGGCATGACCCTAGAAATAGAACTTGGTATTACAGGCGGTGAAGAAGACGGTGTTGATAATACCGATGTAGACGACTCTAAACTTTACACCCAACCAGAAGAAGTCGCTTATGCTTACGAAGAATTAAGCAAAGTAAGTGATCAATTCACCATTGCAGCTGCTTTTGGTAACGTTCATGGTGTTTATAAACCAGGAAACGTGAAATTAACACCAAAAATCTTAAAAAACTCTCAAGAGTATATCACTAAAAAATATAATGTAGAACACAATCATATCGATTTTGTATTCCATGGTGGCTCAGGATCTACAGTAGAAGAAATTAGAGAAGCCATTGGATATGGTGTTATTAAAATGAATATCGACACCGATATGCAATACGCTTTTATGACAGGAGTAAGAGATTACATGAACGACAAAGCCGACTATCTTAAAACACAAATTGGCAATCCAGAAGGTAGCGATGTGCCAAATAAAAAATACTACGACCCAAGAGTATGGTTGCGTAAAGGAGAAGACGCTTTTGTTGAAAGACTAAAAAAAGCCTTCGAAGACCTTAATAATGTAAATACTTTATAACTTTGCATGTTGCAACTAACAAACTTTAATTAAAATTATTTTTTAATGTCTTGGTTTAAAAGAAAAGAAAAAAACATTCAAACAAGCACCGAGGAGAAAAAAGACACTCCTAAGGGGCTTTGGTATAAATCACCTACAGGAAAAATAGTCGATACCAAAGAGCTTGAACAAAATTTCTACGTTAGTCCAGAAGACGGCTACCATGTAAGAATAGGAAGTAAAGAATATTTCGAAATACTTTTTGACGATAACAAATACAAAGAACTAGATACAAAGTTAGAATCTAAAGACCCTTTAAAATTTGTTGACACAAAAAAATATCCCGACCGCTTAAAAGCAGCGCAAGAGAAAACAAAACTTAAAGACGCTGTAAAAACTGCCGTAGGAAAATCAAAAGGTAACAACTTAGTTGTTGCCTGTATGGATTTTTCCTTTATTGGAGGCTCTATGGGAAGTGTTGTTGGTGAAAAGATTGCCCGTGCTGCCGATTATGCTTTAAAGAAGAAAATACCATTCATGATTATCTCAAAATCAGGTGGTGCCCGTATGATGGAAGCCGCATTATCTTTAATGCAATTAGCTAAAACCTCAGCAAAACTAGCCCAACTAGCCGAAGCTAAAGTACCTTACATCTCGTTATGTACCGATCCTACCACAGGAGGAACAACAGCGTCCTTTGCTATGCTAGGCGATATTAATATTAGCGAACCCGGTGCATTAATAGGATTTGCTGGACCACGCGTCGTTAGAGATACTACAGGGCAAGAACTCCCAGAAGGGTTTCAAACCTCAGAGTTTTTACTAGAACATGGGTTTTTAGACTTTATAACACATCGTAAAGATTTAAAAGACAAGGTTAATTTATATATCGATTTAATATCTAACCAACCATTAAGAGCCTAAATAAAAAAGCAATCACATAAAAAATGATTGCTTTTTTTACATCTAAGCCATGATTACATTAAGAATATTTAAATAATTATGCCTATATTTGCCGCTTGAAAGAAAATCTTTCATAACTACTCAAGTAACATTGAGTAATACATAACAATCATTTACAATAATATTAGAATGTATTTAACAAAAGAAAAAAAAGCAGAAATCTTCGAAAAGTACGGTAAAGGAAAAAACGATACCGGTTCAACCGAAGGACAAATTGCATTGTTTACCCACAGAATTAACCACTTAACTGGACACTTAAAAAACAATCAAAAAGATTTTAACACCGAGCGTTCGTTAGTAAAATTAGTAGGTAAGCGTAGATCGTTACTGGATTACTTAGCTAAGAAAGATATTGTAAGATATCGTGAGTTAATTCAGGAATTAGGAATTAGAAAATAACATTTAAGAGGCTTCGCGGCCTCTTTTTTGATTATATACGTCTTTAAAACAAAGACCATAAACTAAAAAGCTGTACTATAGTTTTTCATTGGTAAACACAACAACTACAACAACACAACGCCAATGTTTAACCAAGTTCAGACTAACATTTAGCCTGAATAAGAATTAATAATTTTATGATTCCACAAACTTTTAAAGAGGTGATAACCCTCGACGATGGAAGAGAAATTTCTATCGAAACCGGAAAATTGGCTAAACAAGCCCATGGTTCGGTTGTTGTGCAAATGGGTAACGCCATGTTGCTTTGTACAGTCGTGTCTAACTACACCGCTGCAGATGTCGATTTTTTACCTTTAACAGTAGATTACCGTGAAAAATTTGCTGCTGCAGGACGCTATCCTGGCGGATTTTTTAAACGTGAAGCCAGACCTAGCGACGACGAAGTATTAACCATGCGTTTAGTAGACAGAGTACTACGCCCGTTATTTCCAAAAGACTATCACTCCGAGACACAAGTCATGATTCAATTAATGTCTCACGACGAAAATGTAATGCCAGATGCTTTAGCGGGATTAGCTGCTTCTACAGCTATTCAATTAAGCGATATTCCTTTTGAAACACCAATTTCTGAAGTTCGCGTAGCACGTGTAAATGGTGAATTCATTATTAACCCTAGTCGTGCACAATTAGACGAAGCCGATATCGATATGATGGTAGGAGCTTCTGCCGATTCTGTGATGATGGTTGAAGGTGAAATGGATGAAATTTCGGAAGAAGAAATGGCCGATGCTATCAAATTTGCTCACGAAGCCATTAAAGTACAATGCGCTGCGCAAGTAAAATTAGCTGAAGCCTTTGGTAAAAAAGAAACTCGTGAATACGAACCAGAAGTAGAATACGAAACTATCGAGAAAAAAGTTTACGACGCTGCTTACCAAAAATGCTACGATATTGCCAAGGCAGGATCCTCTAAGCAAGAACGCGGCTTAGCATTTAGCGAAGTTAAAGACGAAGTTAAAGCCTTATTTACCGAAGAAGAACAAGAAGCTTACGGTAAATTAATTTCTAAATACTTTGGAAAAGCCCATAAAGAAGCGGTAAGAAACTTAACATTAGACGAAGGCATTCGTTTAGATGGTCGTAAAACAACCGATATTCGCCCAATTTGGTGTGAAGTAGATTACTTACCTTCAACACACGGATCATCTATTTTTACAAGAGGCGAAACGCAAGCTTTAGCGACTGTAACCTTAGGAACCTCTAGAGAAGCTAACGTGATTGATTTACCAACCTACCAAGGCGAAGAGACCTTTTATTTACACTATAATTTCCCACCATTTTCAACTGGAGAAGCGAGACCAATTAGAGGGACTTCGCGTCGTGAAGTTGGTCATGGTAACTTAGCACAACGTGCGTTAAAGAAAATGGTTCCAGCCGATTGCCCTTACACTGTAAGAGTCGTATCAGAAGTTTTAGAAAGTAACGGATCATCATCTATGGCTACCGTTTGTGCGGGTACAATGGCCTTAATGGATGCTGGTGTGCAACTTAAAAAACCTGTCTCTGGTATTGCTATGGGATTAATTTCCGACGGCGAACGTTATGCGGTATTAAGCGATATTCTTGGTGATGAAGATCATTTAGGTGATATGGACTTTAAAGTTACCGGTACTGCCGATGGTATTACAGCTTGCCAAATGGATATTAAAATTAAAGGCCTTAGCTACGAAATTTTAGTAAAAGCTTTAAAACAAGCGCGCGATGGTCGTATGCATATCCTAGGTAAATTAACAGATACTATTGAAACACCTAACACCTCAGTTAAATCACACGCTCCTAAAATGGTGACGACAACCATTCCTGGCGATTTAATTGGTGCGTTTATTGGCCCTGGTGGTAAAAACATTCAAGAGCTACAAAAAAACACCGAAACGACTATCGTTATTAACGAAGATGAAGAAAACGAAACAGGAGTTGTTGAAATTTTAGGAACAAGTCAAGAAGGTATCGATGCTGTTTTAGCTAAAATTGAGGCCATGACATTTAAACCTGAAAAAGGTAGCGTGTACGAAATGAAGGTAGTTAAAATCCTTGATTTTGGTGCCGTATTAGAATTTGTTGATGCGCCTGGAAACGAGCAGTTATTACATATTTCTGAAATGGCTTGGGAACGTACAAACAACGTAACCGATGTGATGAACCTAGGTGATCTTGTAGACGTGAAGTATTTTGGTTTTGACCCAAGAACAAAACGTGAGAAAATCTCAAGAAAAGCCTTATTACCTAAACCTGAAGGTTACCAAAGCAAACCTAAAGGAAATCATAAAGGCGGTCATAAAGATCACAAGAAAGATAAAGAATAGTTTATCTCTTTACTATATACTCATAAAAGCCTTAACAAATCTGTTAAGGCTTTTTTTATGCACACCCCTGTTTTGTCACCGACATAATGACAGTTTTTAGCAACGTTAGAATTTAACATTCTTCAAGAAAATCACGGTTTACATTCCAACCTCTTACAATATACAGGAAAAACATTTCAATATCATAATTTTTCAAATCCATGCTACTATTTGGCACTATCGCATAATCCTTGTGGCTTATATAGCAAATAACATTGAAAATCAATATTTTAAAAACAAAACATGAAAGTACTTGTAATTGGAGCAGGAAATATGGGATTAACATATTCCGAAGGAATGTCGCAATCACCACTTTTAGGAAAACACAACCTAAAAATATATGATACTGATCCAAAGAAAATTTCAACACTTAGAGAAAACCCCAATTTTGACGTTTACGAAAGCTTGGAAGACTGCCTTCCTAAAGCTGATATCGTTTTTATAGCTGTAAAGCCTTATCATAGTGAAAGCTTGTTTGAAGACATGAAACCTATGATAAACCAACAACAAATTTTTGTATCTTTAATGGCCGGTGTAACTATCGATACCATACAAGAGCAATTAGGTGCAAAAAAAGTCATTAGAACCATGCCTAACCTACCGGCAAAAGTAGGTAAAGGTGTCACCTCATATACCGAGTCTAAAGCTGTATCTAGAGTAGAACTTCTTATGGTAAGAAATTTACTAGACACCACAGGAACCTCTATTCATGTAGACACCGAAAAATACATCGACGCCTCTACAGGAATTTCAGGTAGTGGGCCAGCCTACGTATTTTACTTTATGCAATCTATGTTAGAAGCCGCACAGAAAATGGGCTTCTCAGACTACGATTCTAAAGTACTTGTTAGCAACACCTTTGAAGGTGCTATCGAGTTATTTAATCAATCTAATATTTCCCCAGAAACATGGATTGACCGTGTAGCTTCTAAAGGCGGCACCACACAAGCTGCGATAGACTCTATGGAAGACAATAATGTAAAACAACGCATTCAAGAAGCCGCTTATGCCGCTTTTGATCGCGCTGTAGAACTAGGAAACGACAAATAACATGAAAGACGATATAAAACGCATTGTTGTAAAAGTGGGCACCAATGTGTTAACCAACAAAGACAATAGAATATTAGGCCCTGTATTACGAGAACTGGTAAGGCAAATTGCTGTGTTGTACGAACGCGACATCATGGTTATCCTCGTATCTTCAGGATCGGCTATTGCCGGAAAAGAAGTTTTAGGAAAAACTAAAATAAAAGACAAATCTGTTAGACGCCAAGTCTATTCGGCCATTGGACAACCAAGAATGATGCGACACTATTATAGCATCTTTCACGATTATGGTATGCGTTGCGCTCAAGTATTAGCCACAAAACGAGATTTCGATCCAGGCAAACACCGTCAAAACATGGTGAATTGTTACGAAGGCTTACTATCGGAAGGCGTTATTCCTATTGCCAATGAAGACGATGCCGTATCATTAACCATGTCTATGTTTTCTGATAATGACGAACTTGCTAGCCTAGTTGCCGAGTTGCTTGATGCTGATAGATTGATTATATTATCAGATACCGATGGACTTTATACAGGACACCCAGACGACGATAGCTCTAAAAAACTTGACGAAGTTAAAGTTGATGAAAATGTTGAAAAATACGTTAAAGCCTCTAATAAAAAAGAAGGCGAAGGGCGTGGTGGTATGGCCTCTAAATTAAAAATTGCCAAAGGCACTGCCAAAAAAGACATCCCAACTTACATTGCCAACGGAAAACGTGAAAATGTTATTGTAGACATTATTGACGACAAAGAAGTCGGCACAAAATTTATTCACTAAAAAACACAACACACATTATGAAACTTTTAAGTTCAGACATAAAAAACAACGTGCTTCAATCCATGATTACCATCTTGGATAGAGAACGCCAAAATATTATCGCCGCCAACAAAAAAGATCTCGATGCGTTTAATCGAGACGATCAAGCTTTGTATGACCGATTGGTTGTTAACGAGGCAAAAGTTGATGGCATGATTCAAGCCGTACGCGAAGTCATGGCACAAGACGATCCCGTAGGACAAACTATCTCGGACATGACCTTGGATAGCGGACTACAAATCACCAACAAAACGGCACCGTTTGGTACGATTTTAATTATTTACGAATCTAGACCAGATGTGACCATCGAAGCGGCAGTGTTAGCCTTTAAAGCCAACAATAAAATTTTATTAAAAGGCGGTAAAGAGGCCATTAATAGCAACTTAATTTTAGAACAATGCTGGCATGAAGCCCTAGAAAGCAATGGACTTTCTAAAGACTGGATTAGACTATTGCACTTAAAACGCGAAGAAACACAAGAGTTCTTAAGAAATCCATCAGAACCGCTTGATTTAATTGTACCTCGTGGTGGCGAACGCTTAATTAAGTTTGTTAAAGACCACGCCTCTTGTGCTGTTCTTATAAGTGGCCGTGGTAATAACTTTCTATATGTGTCAGAGGATGCCGATTGGGAAAAAGCTGTTAAAGTAATCGTAAATGCTAAAACCGATAAAATCTCAGGCTGTAATGCGTTAGATAAGGTTTTAATTAATAAAAACATCCCTAATTACGAGGACAAATTAAAAGACCTTCAAAAGGTATTACAGGGCGTAAATGTAACTATTGTAACCGATGATAACGTAGCCAAAGTATTACCTAATGAAACCACTATTGACAATGAAGACACTTGGTATGAAGAATTTTTAGCCTTAAAAATTGTGCTTGCCGAAGTGGCGTCAACAGACGAGGCGATTACTATGATTAACAAATATTCGGGTGGCCACTCTGCAGCCATTATTACCGAAAACAAAGACACAGCCGCCCTATTTATGGAACAAATAGATAGTGCTGCGGTGTACCATAATGCCTCTACCCGATTTACAGATGGTGGGCAAATGGGTGTTGGAGCCGAACTCGCTATTAGCACCGATAAATTACACCATCGTGGACCATTAGGACTAAAACAATTAGTCACCAACAAATACTATGTATTTGGCGATGGCCACGTGAGAGTTTAAGAACGCACAACAAGCTGCAATGTAATATTGCAGCTTTTTTTTTAGCTGTTTTGTAACATTTACGTAGCTTATTACGTATAACTATAAGTACACCATTATATAACTTTTTTATAGGATCTTTTATTTAAATGAGACAACTTAAAATTACGAAGCAGGTTACTAACAGAGAAACAGCTTCTTTAGACAAGTATTTACAAGAAATAGGGAAAGTTGACCTAATTACTGCCGATGAAGAGGTGGAATTAGCACAACGCATTAAAGCTGGCGACCAAATCGCTTTAGAAAAATTAACCAAAGCTAACTTGCGTTTCGTAGTATCTGTTGCAAAGCAATACCAAAACCAAGGGCTTACGCTACCCGATTTAATTAACGAAGGTAACTTAGGACTAATTAAAGCGGCCCAACGTTTCGATGAAACACGTGGATTTAAATTTATATCGTATGCCGTTTGGTGGATTCGTCAATCTATTTTACAAGCCTTAGCCGAGCAATCGCGTATTGTACGTTTACCCCTAAACAAAATTGGCTCTATAAACAAAATAAACAAAACCTTTGCGTTTTTAGAACAGTCGCATGAACGCCCACCAAGTCCCGAAGAAATTGCTAAGGAACTTGACATGACTATTAACGATGTTAAAGAGTCTATGAAAAACTCGGGACGCCATGTAAGTATGGATGCACCGCTTGTTGAAGGGGAAGATTCAAACCTTTACGATGTATTAAATAGTGGTGAATCGCCAAATCCAGATAAAGAGTTATTACACGAGTCGCTTCGTACAGAAATTGAACGTGCCTTAGAAACCCTTACACCACGTGAAGCCGATGTGATTCGTCTGTATTTTGGCTTAGGAAATCAACACCCAATGACTCTAGAAGAAATAGGAGAAACTTTTGATTTAACACGTGAACGTGTCCGTCAAATTAAGGAAAAAGCTATTAGACGTTTAAAACACACCTCAAGAAGTAAAATATTAAAAACGTACTTAGGTTAGGATTTTTAAAAAATAACCTTATATTACAAGCACAACAGTTACAAAACATAACTGTTCGTTTTTTGATTGATGAAAGAACCCTCGGAGTGATGACCGAGGGTTCATTTTTTTACGCTATTTTTGCAAAAAACAACACAACTCATGAAGTCTAAATTAATAGCCCCATCCATTCTTGCAGCAGATTTTGCGAACCTGCAACGCGACATCGACATGGTTAACCAAAGTGAAGCCGATTGGTTTCATATTGATATTATGGACGGCGTTTTCGTGCCGAACATTTCTTTTGGTATGCCTGTTTTAAAAGCCATTTCAAAACACGCCCATAAAACCATTGATGTGCATTTAATGATTGTCGATCCCGATCGCTACATAAAAACATTTGCCGAATTAGGGAGCAATATCCTTACTGTACACTACGAAGCTTGTACACATTTACACCGCACCCTTCAAGCTATAAAAGCCGAAGGCATGAAAGCTGGTGTAGCTATAAATCCGCACACAAATGTAGCGCTATTAGAAGATACGATTACCGATATTGATTTGGTTTGTATCATGAGTGTCAACCCTGGTTTTGGTGGGCAACAATTTATTGAAAACACCTATAACAAAATCACACAGCTAAAAGCCCTTATTGATAAAAAAGGCGCTTCCACACAAATAGAAATTGATGGTGGGGTAACCAACAAAAACGCCAAGGCGTTAGTCGATGCTGGTGCCGATGTATTAGTCGCTGGCAGTTATATTTTTAAAAGTGCTACCCCACAAGACACAATTACTAATTTAAAACAACTCATACTAGCCTCAAATTAAGAGATTCTTAAAATGAGTACATCTTATAGCTTCTAGGTATACATCTTTAACAAATTATATTATATTTGATTTTTAAACACGATAACCCTATAATCAATTTACAATGAAACACTTTTGCCTTATTCTTTTTTTAAGCGTTAGCCTTATGAGTTTTTCGCAACACCAAGCAGACGATTGGAGTTTTAGTTTAGGTACCAACCTTATTAACAATATTGGTTCGCAATCTCCATACAACAGCCCTGACGACTGGGCGTTTAAACACCCTATTTCTGCAACTGCTAACAAGCTTATTTCTGACGCCTTTTCGGCAGACCTCACTCTATCGCTAAATGGCTTTAATGCTGGAGATAAGGTTGATGGTAGAGGCACGCCTCAAGATGAAACCTATTTTGCTACAGATATACACGCCAATTACCATATTGGACGTGATTTATTCTGGGATCACCGTTCTTGGTTAGATATATTTGTTAGTGCAGGGCCTGGGCTATTTGTCATTCAGGAAACTAACTTTTCGTTAAATGCAGGTGCTGGAGCGATTGCTTGGTTAAATTCAGATCATAGCTTTGGTATTAAAATACAAAGTATCGCTAAATTTGCTTTAGACAAAAACTCAGCAGATAGCAGCCACTTTCAACATCACGTACAATTCGTGTTCTGTTTATAAACAACATACTCGTTTAATACAAAATAAAAGCCCCTTATGCGAATGCGTTAGGGGCTTTTTTATATCATAACAGATCTATATTATTTGGCATGCCCATACCCATAATTATACCCATAATTATAACTATACCCATAGGCTTTACTTGCTCCTACACCATTTAACACATACAACATGTTATTAAGTTTTTTAGTCTCTGCCAAGTTTTTAGAGAACTGCAATAAGCTTTTTTCAGTCACATCGGCACGTACCATATATAAGGTCGCATCTGCTAAAGGTGCTATTAGCGTGGTATCAGTTACTAAAATACTTGGTGCGGTATCTACAATTATATAATCAAACGCTGTTTTAGCGTCGTCTAACAACTGTTCAAAACGACCATTGGTTAATAAACTTGGCGGGTTTGGTGGAATGCTTCCAGAAAATAAGATCTGGTGATTGGGATGTGCTTTAAAAAGGGATGTTTTACACGTTTTCCAATCTATAGTAGGGTCGTGTAAATAATTAGATAGCCCCACTTGATCTTTATCCACTTTAACAATGGTATGAATTTGTGGATTACGCAAATCGGCCCCAATTAGCAAGACTTTTTTATTCATACTAGACAAAGCCAGAGAGAGGTTTAAACTGGTAAAGGTTTTTCCTTCGCCTTTAATAGTCGAGGTACAAAAAATCACCTTTCCTAAAGCCTCCTCATCTAAAGGCAAACTGTAATTTACATTAGCCGCTAAAATCCTGAAAGCTTCGGCTAACATGGAGCGATCGTTAGGGTTTGTAAATAGTTTTGTGCCCTCTTTTTTCATATCTGGAATCTCTGCGATAACAGGCGTCTCGCTATTTACCTTAGTAATATCCTCCTTTTGATGCACTTTGGTATCTAACATAAACCTTAGATATAAAACCCCAAACGGTAACAACAAGCCTAATAACAAGCCCCCCATTAAAATAATGTTAGACTTAGGCGCAATAGGCTCTTCGCCACTTAAAGCGTATTCTACCACTTTAATAGATGGTTCGGTAATGGCTAAATTAATAGCGGCTTCCTCACGCTTTTGTAATAATAGCAGGTATAAACTCTCTTTTATTTTTTGTTGACGCTCTATAGCCCGTAACAGTTTTTCTTTTTCAGGAAGTTGGGCTACTTGACCTACAAAACGTTGGTTTCGCGATCTGATTTGAGATTTAGATAGTTCTAATTGTGAAATATACGTATTTACCGAACTTGTAATATTACGACGCACATTAGCGAGTTGATCTGTTAAAGCAATAACTGTAGGGTTGTTACGCCCTCCATTTACCGTTATTTTATTCAGGTTAGTCACAATGGTGTTATAGTCTTGTATTAAGGCATTAATACCATTGTCCTGTAAGCCTATATTTGCGGGTAGCAAATCGGTTTGATCTTGTTTTTCGAGGGCCTCCTGCAAGGCTTTTGCTAAAGCCAATTGATTTTCTATCTTAAACGCTTCGGCATCCGATTGACTACGCTGCTCTATACCCGATTGAGCATCTACTTCCAAATAGATTAGATTATTCTCTTGCTTAAACTCTTGCTTATTAACTTCTATAGAATCTAACTCTTCTGCTAAAAACACAAAACGTTCGTCTATAAACTCCAAGGTGCGTTTAGATACCAACTGACGGTCTTCTATACCGTCTTGGTTAAAGATATCTATGAGCTTATTTAAAATGGTTTCTGAGCGTTCTCGGGACTCCCCTTTAATACTTAGTTGCAGTAAATCGCTTTGTTCCCCAATCGTTTGTACCTCTATAGCCCTTTTTAATCCAAGCGTGGCTTTTTTTATAGGCTGCAAGCTAATTATAAAGGTTTTCCCTATAAGCACTTCTTTTTGGCTAGCTTCCAGTCGCAATTGAAAGGGCAAGTTATGGCGGCTTAAATAGGTGTTGTGGTTGGCAAAGTTGGTAATCTCTTCAGTATCTATAGCTTCAACCTCAAAACCAGTTTCTTCAACAGACACCTTATAGGTTTCCGACGTTGTCACACTATCTGCTGCAATAAGTTGTTCGTAACCAATAGGTAACTGGGCTAACTGAGAGGTTTTAATATTCCCTTCTTCATAAAAAGCTGTATTTAACCCTAAGTCTTTCACCACTTTTTCTAAAATCAAATAAGAGGTCATGATTTCAATTTCATTCTCTAAATTGATATTACTACGGTTAAAGATAAAGCCTGTTGTGGGTAATTCTAAGCCTTCGGACTCGTCAAGAATTTTAACTTTGGCTTGGGTTTGATACACATTAGGCGTATATCTTAAATAAAAAATCGCTATTGATAGGGTTATAAGCAACCCCACGACAAACCACGGCCAATAGCGCACATAACGTCGTACTTCCGCCTTGATATCAACAGGGTCGTCATCATAAAAATCAAAAGGAGTCTGTTGGGGAGTATTTGCCATAATTTATCGGGTTAATAAAATAGTCACACTTAAGGCTAAAGACGCTATGGTAAGCACGGTTCCTGCATTGCCAATAAACCCAGCCGTTTTTACTTTAGTGTTATTAGGGTTTACCACAATCACATCGTTAGGTTTAATATAATAAAACTCGGAATCTATAAATGACGACTCTGTTAGGTTTATATGTGCAATTTGCATCTCATCATCCAATTCACGCATCACAATAATATCGTCGCGCTTTCCATTTATGGTTAAATCGCCGGCATAGCCTAAGGCTTGCATAAGGGTAATGTTCTGTTCAGTAAAAGTAAAGGTACCGGGTTGCTTGACTTCGCCTAATACCGATACCTTAGCATTTAATAAGCGTACATTAACAGAAGGATCGGCAAGATGGTTACCTTCCATAAGTTGTTCTCTAATAGCTTCAGCCAATGTTGCGGTGGTTTTCCCTTGTGTTGCTATGGTTCCTAATACCGGAAAGGTAATCGTGTTGTTTTTAGAGACTAAATACCCATCTAATTGCATGATTTGCAAGTTTTGGGTCATCGTATTAGAAGCTACCTTATTATACGGTAATGCTGCCTCTGGCAAGGTGCTTTCTACGGTGATTTTTAGGATATCGTTAGGCTGTATCGTCGGATTAGTATAGCTAATAGCTTTGCTAGTTCCCGCTTCGGCATCTTGCATATACAAGATGTCTTTTTTAGAAGCGCAAGACGTCAGCAGCCCTAACACCGTTACTAAAATTATAAAAGGTCTTGTTTGTCTCATAAGTTTACTATTGCCGCAAATATAAGACTATTCACTTATTCGCAAAGGACAATATAAATTTAATAGCTATCTTCTGGTAAGGAAGTTTTAGCTTTAGCCTTTATTACAAATGGCAAACCATACAGCAAGGCACCATACCCTACTAAGCATAGTATTTGGGTATTTAAATTAAGTGGCAACAACTTAAAAGTAATCACAATAATTAGGGCATTAATTGCAACAATCCAAATGGTGGCCTGTAAGTGGCTATAGCCTAAATTTATAATATGATGATGAATGTGGTTACGGTCGGCTTTAAACGGGCTTACTTTATATTTAAACACCCGTAATGCAAACACGCGTAGCGTATCTAGTAACGGATAAAACAACAACGCAATAGCCACTACTGGTGCATCTTTATAATAAGGCGAGCTTGGTGCAGTTTGCACGATATTAATAAAACTAACCGTAAAAAAAGCTAACAAGAACCCCACGACCATAGAGCCTGTATCGCCCATGAATATTTTATGTTTTTTAGAAAAATTACACCGTAAAAACGCCAATATGCTTCCTACTAAGGCCATAGCCAGAATCGCTAAACTTAGTTGGTTAGCCATTAAAAACAGTATGCCATATACCATACTTACCAAACATGCAATGCTCCCTGCCAATCCATCAATACCATCAATCAAATTGTAAGCATTTACAATAATAATATATACAAACAACGTAAATACTAACGAGAGCCCGTAAGGCAATACAGAAACTTCTAGAATCCCCGAAAACCCGACAATTCTCGTATTGGTAAACACCAACAACAAGGTTGCCGCTAAGAGTTGCCCAAAAAGCTTTTTCCCTGGTGACGTCCCCGCCAAATCGTCTTTTAATCCAATAAAAAATAAGATGGTAATGCTGCCCATGACTAATAGTAACACTTTTGTGTTTAAAAAAGCGCCTACAAGCGTAAGCACGACCATAATACTAATAAATATACCTATACCACCCAATGTTGGGGTACGCTCTTTATGGGCACTTCGTGATTCGGGTTCATCCATAAGGTGTTTTTCACGAGCGACAAATAAAACAGACGGGTACGCATTATAAGCCACCAGAAACCCCAATGCACAGGTTACCACCATCCATATAACAGGGTGGTTTTCTGGGGTAATCGCATAAAGTAGTTCTTTAATCATAAGCAATAAGATTTGAACCAGCAGTTTAAAGGGAGGGGAATACAAATGTATTACATTAACATGACTTTAACAAAGTGGTCATATCAAATAACTGTTACCCCTATGTTATGGTTTAGGTTAAAATATCTTGTAGTTTCGTTACAATACGTTGGGCGGCTTTGCCATCCCATAGCGGTATGGTTTTGGCCGTTTTCCATTGGCCAGCAAAGAGTGTCTCTAAATGTGGTTGTATGGCATTCGGGGCTGTACCTACCAGCACATTGGTTCCTAGGCTTATGGTCTCTGGGCGCTCGGTATTATCTCGCAAGGTCATACAGGGTACATTCATGACAGACGCCTCTTCGGTAATTCCTCCTGAGTCTGTTATAACAACCTTAGCGTGTTTCACCAAATAGTTAAACTCTAAATACCCCAATGGCGAAATGGTGTGCAAACGACTATGACCAATCCCCAAACGTTCTAGTATTTTAGCCGTACGCGGGTGCACAGGAAACACGACGGGCATGTCTTGACTATGAGACATAATGGCGTTTATAAGCTCTACTAGCTGTGTTTCTTCATCTACATTGGCCGGGCGGTGTAAAGTCATTACGCCATACTGTTTAGGACGTAAGTGTAAGCTATTCCAAACAGGGGGGGGTTGTAAACGGTCTTGATTGGCTAGCAAGGTATCTATCATGGTATTTCCCACAAAATGGATACGCGCATCGGGCACGCCACTGGCCTTCAAATTGGCATTGGCTAGTTCGGAGGTCGTAAAAAAATGATTGGTAATCGCATCAGTTACCAAACGGTTAATCTCTTCGGGCATGGCCCAATCGTTAGAACGAATTCCACCTTCTACATGTGCCACAGGGACGTGCAACTTTTGCGCCGTAATGGCACAGGCCATGGTAGAGGTGACATCGCCTACCACAAGGACCAAATCACTAGGGTGAGCTTGTAGTTCTTTTTCAAAGCCTATCATAATGGCTGCCGTTTGTTCGGCTTGACTCCCACCACCGGCGCCTAAATTGGAATGGGGCTGTGGGATATTGAGTTGCTCAAAAAAGTTCCCGGACATGATTTTGTCGTAGTGCTGTCCCGTATGAATTAATCTGTAAGTTATTGCATTTCCCGTATCCTGCACCCCATGAAGCGCATGGATAATGGGCGCTATCTTCATAAAGTTGGGTCTTGCTCCAGCGACGATGGTTATTTGTGGCATATACAATTAGGGTTAGGTTTGTATGTGAACGGCAAATATATACTTTTTATCGTGTGATTCTGAGGTTTTTAATGCCCTTTTTTGGGTACCAAGGCTATACGGACTATGTACGATGTATCTACGGCGTATCTACGGACTGTCTAAGGCCTGGGATTGGGGTTGTAAAAGATGCTTCGCTACGCTCTGAATGACAACGACGCTCTTGTCATTCTGAAGGAAACGCAGTGACTGAAGAATCTGACCTTCTTAAACATAGATTCTTCGCTACGCTCTGAATGACACTGTGCTCTAAATGACAATGGCGCTCTGAATGGCATATACTCTTGTCATTCTGAAGGAAACGTAGTAACTGAAGAATCTGGAACGCACTTCCGTATCTTTGTTTGCTATCACTACAGACAGTCGTTTGTCTTCTGATGTTACCAGAATGGGGTGGTTTATTTAAATCTGTCATGCTGAATTTATTTCAGCATCTAAGGTTGCGCTTGTTCCTAGACCCTGAAACGAGTTCAGGGTGACAACTCAGGGTGACAAGATATAATAGACAAAAAGTTGTCATGCTGAATTTATTTCAGCATCTCAACCAAACACCGTACCTACACAACCAAGACTCTGAACCTAGTTCTCTGCCTAACGGCAGGTAGAAGGGTGACAAGGCTTGCTCATTGTCCATTGTCCATTGTCAATACCGCCCCCATTGCAGGTTCCACAAAAATCGCAGGAGATGGATTTGACGTTTAATCCTTGAAGGTTGATTAATGAGTCTATATGCCCATTCCAGATTATTTTTAACCCACCATTTTGGAGCCCGCTTTACATGGCCTGTATAGACATCGAAGCTTCCGCCTAAGCCTTGATATACGGCTTGATGTTGCTGTTGTATGCGCTCCATTAAAAGTTCTTGCTTTGGTGAGCCCATAGCTACAAAAACGACCTCTGGCTGGTGCTTTACGATATCTTCAATGAGTGCTTTTTCTTCAGCTTCAGTTTTAATGTAGCCGTTTCTATAGTTACAGATATTGATGCCTTTAAAGTCTTGTTTAAGCTTTGCTACTGTTTCATCTATAACTTCCTGTTTACCTCCTACCAAATAAAAGGCCTTCGTTTTATGGTGTTTTTTTACAATGTCTAACCAAAGTTCGCATCCTGGAATTTTAACCACCTCTTTATAGCCTTTTTTATGTAATGCCCAAACGGCACCTATACCATCTGGGTAGCCCAAGTTTCGGTTAATAATGGCACGACTTTGATCGGTGGCATGTAGAATTTTTTCGGCATTTACGGCTACTAGGATTTTATGGTGCTCAAAGGCATAGTTTATGAGCTGTTCTCTAGATTTTGGTGCGTAGGTAATGACGTTATTTAGGGCTTGCGACTGCATAATTATTTGTTCTTTTCTAAGTAATAGTGTGCCATTGCATTAAACATGAAAGCGTTGCTCCATCGCATGTATGGAATCTTTGAACTCATGCCTTGTCTATACTGGTAATAAAAATAGCCTTTTTTAGATTGCATGTTTTCAATCGTCCAATTTAGTGTACGTTCTAACAGCTCTGTATGTGCTTTGAATTGATTGAGCTTTGAAGCTGTTACTATGACTTGTGCCGGACAATGAATGTCTATAGGGTAGGTTTTATCGTGATAATATTTTGGCTTTCCATCTGCTTCAAAAAAGTGTGCTGTATAGTATTTCCACCCTTTATCTATGTATTCTTGAAACGTGGTATCGCCAGTATTTTGTTGATAGGTTTCTATAGCATCTAAATTAAATCCGGTGTGAAAACTGTCTTTCCAGGACTGTACTGGTAGCAAGCCATAAATCCAAGAGCCATCATCTTCTTGCAAATCGCATGCTGCTATTATCGCTTTTTTTGCCATGTCTAAATACACTTCCTTTTGCTTGTATTTATAGGCATAGCTTAAAATTTTTGCACCTAATAGCGATGCATTGATTACCGTATTGTTGCCGTCTTTGATACTGTATGAAAAGATGTGTCCTTTACCGTGTGCTGTACGGGATAAATCTTGCAACACGAATTCTGCTGATGACAGGGCTATATTTAGTACGTTTTCATCTTGTGTAATCTTATAGCTTTCTATCAGTGCCTCTACACAAAAGGCTGTTGCTACTACTGTTGGCGTGTTTTTTTTGAATAGGAAGAGTCGTCTTGCCTGCCAATCGAAGTTATAGCCCCAACATGCGCCTGCATAGCCTTCTACTTTCATATCTAAAAGTAGTTGGGTGATGTACTTTATCTTTTCTAAAAGTTCTTCTGGGGTTCCGAATTCAGCTTTACCATTACTGGCTGCTTGATATAACCTGCAATAGCCTAAAAGAAATAATGCTATACCTTTTGAGTTGTGCTGCTTAGGTACCAGTAATAGTTTCCTAAAATTAACAGGACTGCGCTTAAAGCCTTGTATCCAAGCTAGGCGTGCCAAATCCCAATGTTTTAAAGGTAATGCTTGAAACACTTTAGAGTTTAAACCATCGTAAGGGTCCCAACCTGCGAAGTTTTGGGTTTCGCAATAGGTTTTTAGTTTTTGAAATGATTTAGTAATATCCATACTTTTTCATTTTACGACCAACAGCTATTTTAAAAATCAACTTCTCAATAAGACTTAACTTCTTTTTCCATCGATTTAACTCAAGTTTTTTTGAAAAACTAGAATCTACAATTTTCATTTCTTCAGTTGAAAAAGCTTCCGGACTCTCATCAATAAAATTGGCAATATCTTTGACTACATTCTCTTTTTGGGAAATTATGTTCTCATACTTGAACATCCGAACTCTATCATGATCCTTACTTTTTTGTAATTGACCATAAACATTTAAACTTCTTCTCCATTCCCATATTGTGTAAAACAATACTGCCGGCTTTAATAAATAGCCCTTGATAGGGAACTTGTTACCTGTGGTTCTTTTCTCTTTACTCTTCTTAGTATAATCTGAGGTGTATATGTCTCTTGGATCTCGAGTTAAAAATAAAACCAAACAATTATTAATTTCCTTTAACAATTCATTGGTATAACTAAAATGTATAGGAAATTTAGCTCCCCAGATTTTCTTACCTTCACTTTGAGTCGCCAATTGCAAAATGATATTTAGAACATCATAAGGATTTTTAACCTCATCTTTATTTAGGTGTTTAATCAATAGATCAGAAGGTACTAAATCTATAGTACTTTTATAGCTGCCTTTTAGATTTAAATTATAAATTGAATCCATCAAGGATCTATTGTCTAGCTGTTTCAATTCTTCATTTAAAGTAGAAAACATGTCCTTTTTTTGAGGGTGCTTAAACATAAGTTCGGGCGCAATAAAAATTTCTTTATGAGAGTTTAATAATTGCATATAAAACTTAGAACCTGTTCTACTTACACCGATAATGAATATTGGACTGTTTTTCATATATTTTTTAATATCGATTCAATTTCAGAAGCTACTTTTGAGGCCATAAAATGTTCTTGAGCATATTTATAATTGTACTTACTCATTTTAACGATCCTCTCTTTATTTTCTAACAAAAGTGAGATTCTGTTTGCATACTCTTGGGGTTCTATGCTTTCTATTAAGTCTCCCATTTTTTGTTCTTCAAAAAAATCATTTAATCCTCCTACAGGCCTTGATATTACCGGAAGCCCAAATGCCATAGCCTCTAACACCGACGTTGGCATTCCTTCACCATGCGTTGTTGGCAGAATATATATATCTGACTTCGTAAATGTTTTCACCAACTCGTCCCCTGAAACGTTACCAAAAAATGAACATTATTAAGCTGCAATTGCTCCATCTGATCTTTGGCTTTTTGGAGTGCCGACCCTGTTCCTGCTATGAATAGTTTTAAATCTGGGTATTGGCTGCTTAGTATTTTCATTACCTCAATAGTTATGAATATTCCCTTGTTGGCTTCAATACGAGCTAAGAATAACAATGTGTTGTTGAATATCTTATCTTCTATCTTAAAATTACTAAGCAAAATATCATCAACCTTAGTTGTTGTTAGATAAATTGGTTTTGTAATTCCCCATTGCTGTAATTGTTTTTTGAAACTATTTGCTAATACCAATAAACCATTCGCTCTATTAAAATGTTTAACAAATGAACGCGGAGATTTATCTATTTGCGATGCTATCATTTTATCCCAGCCATGAAAAAACACCACTGTTTTTTTACCAAACCATTTCGCTAGTTTTAAAAAAATAGCATCTCTTTTGATTGCTGTGCGCCCCAAGGAAGGATTTAGCAGTACGACATTATAACCACCAAAACAGCAAAGCAAACAGAATTTAAGATAATCGTAGGGTAGCATAAGAAACCCAGGAATCCCTTTACGACCACCTACAAAATTGTACTTTACTTCTTCTGTCCAATATGGTAAAAGCCCTTTATAGTGGTTGGCAACACCGCCTGGTAAACTTAAATCTGGTGTATTGATTAGAATTTTCACTTAATTTAATTATCTAAAGTTTGATCTTTTTATAGTGTACCTATATATTTTTCTTTGGTTATTCTTATCATCTATGCTTTTCTAATTACCACAACAAAACTATTCGTTATTTTTATTAGACTTACTAGTTAAAAAATAATTATACATTTCCACTCTTTGACAAAGTGCTAAAAAGAAAAATAAAACTAGAGCAGGTGCTCGTAATCCACTCATAGTTGTAGAATACGTAAAAACATCTAAGAAATAAACAAACACTACTCCGATAAAAAACAAATAATTGCGTTGGCTTTCCCATCTACTTTTCGCATCTTTAAAAGACTTTTTACAATAAATAACAACACGGCTGATATAAATAAGAAATATTGACACTCCTAAAATACCAACCTGTAATAAAAACTGAAGAATGGTCGTCCTAGCTCCATAGCCAACACCGTAAAGTTGTTCTGATAGTTCTTGTTGACTTCCACTTTTCACCATCTGCTCGTTAAAACTCGATTTTACTAAATGCCCAGCACCATAACCAAGCATTAAACTATACGGATTATCATCTATGAGCATATTCAATATGTATATAGGGGCCTCTGACCTACCCACAGCATCAATTGCACCTGCCCCTGTTGTAACATATCGTTCAGTATAATCTAAGGCATAAGCAATATCAAAACTTCCCCAAACTTTACGTTCCTTATTAAGCGACGGCATTAATCTTACGGACAAATATATAAGCCCTAGAGTAAAAATTGTAAAAAGAGCGAAGCGCTTTACCCCTCTTAATTTAAATTGCTCAAAACGTCTTTGATATATGTAGGAAAGCAAAAGAAACAGAATGGGAAAATATACAACAGATGCTCTTTTACCACCCAATAAGGAAAATAACATAAAACCCAATACCCACAGGAGGTGTATTCTTTTTTTGGACACAAGGTAGTTGGACAAGGCATAACTCGTACCAATGAGTGCAAATATAACAGTTATACTCCCACCTAAAACTGCCATTGTTCCTATATAAGGCTCAATTATATCTCGAACCACTAAATATTTAATAATATTGGCCCCAATTTGCGCCATACATAAGTAGAGCAAAAGTGTTTTAAGCCTTTGGTATTCATAAAAACTTAAAGTTAAGTTTAGTACACCATAGAAAAAAAGAAACACCACTAAATAATCTCTAAAAAAAAGCAGTACCGATATACTATTTATTTCGTTTAAAGTGGCTGACAAAACCGATAGAATTATAAATAACAGAAGCCAAAAAAAGCCAGGAAAAACACGCTTTTTCTTCTTTGCCCCTATTAAAACACCTTTAGCAAATATCAGCAGGACAAAAATTTCTGAAACTATTCTTATAATGGAATTGTTCAAACCTATAACCTCTAATGTTCCTGCCGAAAAAACAAGACAAAACAATGCTCCTATCAACAACACATTTTTTGTTAGCCGTTGGCGAGCAAACCAAATAAACACAGGAATAAGGACTATACCTGCCACTACCATTAGCGGATTGACTATAAATGCATCATTCATTGTCTAAATAAGCTTTAAATTGTGAGGCGATATTTTTCCAAGTATGCGTTTTTAATGTATTCTGAATAGCATTTGAATTATAACCATCAAAGTTCAACACTACTTTTTGTAATGCATTAGCAAATGCTTCTGGTGTATCCTTGTGTAATACACCATTGTTATCATTGATATATTTTGTATTCTCTATTGTAGCAGTAGCCAAACAGACCATACCTGCCAAGACATACTCAAAAGTTTTTGTTGGAGGTTGATGATCAAAATAACTGGTAATAGGTATAAAAGACACACCTATATTACAATAATCTAACAATGGTTGTATTTCATGATGGGACTTTCTGCCATGAATAGTAATATTGTTTTCTAATTGTAACTCCTTCACCATTTCTTGAAGTTTAACTTCTTCTCCTTTATACCCTGTCCCTACAATATCATAAGTTAAACTGCTTTTAAATGACGGATTTGATTTTAGAAAAAGTGACACTCCACTAATAGTTTTATACATTTCTCTGTTATTGAGAGTACCAATATAAAAAAGACGAGGTACATCAAAAACTTTTGGTTTCTTTGACATAACGTCTGCACCTAAAGGCAATATATAAGATTTATCAGGAGATATACAAAGCTTCTTTCTCAACCCATCAGAAATTACCGTAACACGACTAAAAAATTTAGCTTCCACTGCTCTCATTACATCATCAATCTTTCGTTTAAGACTATTAGCGTGAACACTACCCGTCCTATAATCTAATATAATATCTGACTTTGAAAAAAAATTCAACAAAGAACATCCATGAAAATAATCTAAAAAAACAACATCGTGTGTTTTTTTTAAATGATAAAAAGAGGTTTTAAAAAAACGTACTGCTCGCTTAAAAACTCCGCCCATTGAACTCACGTACTGAATATTAACACCTAAAACTTCTAACTTAGGCAAGCCCGAGTCAAAACAAATATATGTTATCTTAAAATATTTTGAGAGATGCGAAACAAGCTTATAGGTATCCATATGATACCCAAATTGTTTTTTATGAATGATCAATAAACTTTTCAAAACTTAGTCTTTGATGATGAAGGAAACTTTGTTTTAAACCTATTGTGTATTTTTAAATAATAATACCATAACGGCTTTCTAATACCATGATTAGGTTGCCTATTTTTTTCTTTAACATCTATTTGTTCTAATTTCAACAAAATTCTTGAAAGCTGTTTATCTCTCTCGATTCTATTTTTAAAATCTGGGATTTGTTTTACAAACTCTTCTGGAAAACTTTCTTTTGTTTTTATTTTAGACTCCCCTTCTTTAGCTTGATTTCTTGTACCTCCACTACCAAATAAATGATGATGCTCCTTTACCCAAAACTGGTGTCTGTTCTCTACTTTAGGTTGTTTTGTGATGTCGGTAATTACATCTAACATAGTATCAGTATTATTTACCAACTCATCAAAGTTTACAGCGTAAGCATCAATACCCGATTCAAAAAAGCGCTTGTAATATAACTTGTATCTATAAAGCGCAGCATCAACACTTTCCCCTCGTTTCCAGATTGAGAAGATATAATCAATAATTGGCTTATATATAATAAAATTAATTACTTCAATATTTTGTTTTTTAGCCCAACTGTGGCCATCAATCATCCAAGATAAATTTTTAGATGAATCAATAATATATTTTACATTCCACTTTGTAAAAGCATGGGTATAAAATTTACTTTCATCCACTCCTTTTAACGCTAACCAATATTTGCATTTTGGATTACCACAATTACAATCAATTGTAAAATGATGTTCTCTAAATGGCCGAAACCATGCACAAACCTCGCCCATGGAAAACGATTCATTATCGCTACCTAAAATTAGATCTAGCATTGTTGTGCCAGATCGACCTGCACCTAATATATTTATTATTGTTTTTCCCATTTTATTCAAAGACATAGTTAAAATAAGATATATCTTCTTTATAATATTCTGTAATTAAATTGTATGATTTCTCTGTATAAACTTTTGAATAGTCCTTTTGAAAGCTCTTCTTATTATTTTTATGAGGCAGTTCAACCTTAATATTTAAAGTATCACATATGAACTTGAAATCATCTTCTAAAGATTCAAATCTACCAATAAAATCTAAAGGTATTTTTCCAGAATATTCTTTTAAAAAATGCATATAAGGTTTCATTAGTCTTTTTTTATGTAGGTATTTTACCAGAAACTCTTCAAATGTAATATCTGAATCTATATTATATTGCTTTCTGTGAACAGGGTCTTTCATAATCCCATTATACCATGAATAGGCTCTGTGATATGGGTTTCGAACAAATGAAAATTTAAAATACTCATCATATTCCTTCTTATTAACAGTAATATAATTGTTTGGATTAACTGTCGTTTTTTGGTTTTTGTAATATTTATAACGATATCTTAAAGCAAGTAAAAAGTCCTTACTGAAATATTTGATATCAGCTAAACTTATTGGTTGAATATCCCTTATAGATCTGTGATCTTGACTAGACCTCCCAGAATAATCTTCTGAATGACCCAATGCATGTTCTATTGAGGTTCCTGCACATTTCGGAAGATGTATAAAAACGAGCTTTTTTTTATGTGAGATCATAATTTAATTTTTTTAAAGTATTTATCATTAATTACATGATTACTTAGAGCGTACTCTCTTGCACTATTACCTGTATGTATTAGTGTTGATTTATCATTTCTACAGAAACCTTCTAATATTGCCTTCAATTTTTCTATGCTATTTGTTTGATAACCTATTTTTTCATTCTTTAGAATGTTATTAGGATCTGAGTTAAGGCTCAACACCACTACTTGACGTAACCAAGCTTGAATAAACGTATTTGAAAATCCTTCGTAATCACTTGTATTAACTAATACATGAGCTGTATCCAAAACCTTATTTACCTCTTCATTAGTAAGTTTCCCTAAATACTGAAAGTTAGACACTTCGTGATATGGCTTGAGCAAATCATTATAATAAGTATTGCTATAACCACCTATCATACTAAAGGTAATATCATCCCTGTTTTTGAAGTGCTCTACTATTTCGAGAAATTTTTCAGGACGCTTTAGTGGCTTAAAGTTAGCAATCCATACTACTTTCAATTCATCATCTGCTTTATCTATGAGTGCTACATCATTTTCTGGAGCAGCTTGAGAGAGTAATATGCTCTTTAGTTTTTGCTTATTCTCCACTGATCTTTTTTGCTCCTCGTTCTGAACAACAATCTCAGTGTTGCTGTTAAAAATCTTATTAAAGTATTTAAGCTCTAATTTATTAAAAGCTTTTCTCCATGTAATTTTCTTCTCTCTATTATTCACATCATTGTTAGAAGCGATAAAATGAATATGCCTCAAACTATGTGATTTTGCATATTGTGAAGCAATACCAGCCCAAGAAGAAAATGTACGTGTTATTATTATATCTGGCTGTATTTTGCTTAATTTACTGTTAATCGATCTTTTATACACAAACCACATTTTGCCATATGACCCTATAGTTTTTATATAGTTTAAAGGGTGTAACCGCACATGAGTATCTTCTATTTTTTTATGAGTTCGGTTAGGGTAAACAAAATGTACCTCATGCCCCATATTTGCTATATATTGGGACAAATATTTGAGTTGCAATTCTGCTCCACCAAGAAGCTGATCCCAATGTGCAAGGTGAAGTATCACTATTTTTTTTGGCTTACTCCCCATATACTATTGCTTTGACTTCTGGATTTTCTTAATTAACAAAACCATCGTCTCATTTTTAACCACTAGATTCACACCTACAAACACTATTATATATACAAGGGCATAGCCCATTAACTTAACAATATCTAATTGAGTTTCTAATTGTCTTAGCATTAAAAACCCAAACACCAATGCTACACCAGGAGCTAAGATTTGTTTGGTTAAAATAACTAGCTGCTTTACAGGATAAAACTCAATATATTTTCCACAGACAAAAACATCTACAATAGCAGATATCATTCTTGCTATAATTTGACCCATCAAAATAATTTCAATTGAAAATGTGTAGGTTATCAACAACATTAAAAGTAACAATCCATTTCTCAAAAACGTAAGGTTGCGATATATATGAGGTTTGTTTTCTATCTTAACAATGTTTGAATTAATAGTAACTAATGGTTGTAATAGAAAAGAAATTAAAACTAATTGCAACAAAGGAGCCGTTGGCAACCACTGCACCCCAAAAACAAAGCTCATAATAGGTTTTGCTGCACCTATTATAAACGCACTTATTGCTAAATGTACAAACAGAAAATGATTGAGCAGATTCTTATACATTTTAAGTCGCTTTACTCTATTCTGTTCTTTTGCTAATAGAGAATAAGAGGTTGTCAATACAATCCCATTGATGCTTTGGAAACTAATTTTATTGATTTTTTCTGCCTGATTGTAAAAACCTAAAGCCGATGCGCTATGAAACTTACCAATAAATACTGCATACAGATTGGCTCCTATTTGGTTTGTAAAGTACGATACCAACATATTGTTTCCAAACTTACGCATAACCTTATACATTTTCCAATCAAAATACCATTTGGGCCACCATGCATTGACCACAGTCAACATTATCAATGTAACTACCCCCATTGTTAACACCTGACCAACCAATGCCCAATAACCATAATTATATAATGCCATTAGATAACCTACTATTAGCCCCACTAAAGCTCCAACTATCTGAATAATGGCCATATTTTTAAACTCTAATGCCTTTCGCATTCTGGTAAACTCTGATAAGCTCAATGCTTTTATTATAATATTTAGTCCAAGCACCCTTGTGATTACAACAAGTTCTGGCTCTTCATAAAACCTTGCTATCCATGGTGCTATTATGTAGAGTATAGCATAGAACAGAACAGCAAATACAACATTATGAACAAAGACAACCGAAAATTCTTTAGATGAAGATTTAGGATCTCTAATGAGATAATCGGCAAAACCAGATTCTGTAAAATTCATGGCAATACTCATAAAGATTGCCAACATGGCAATTAGCCCATAATCATCGGGTGTTAACAGACGTGCAATAAGCACATTCCCAACAAAACTTATGATTTGAGTTCCAAAACGCTGTATAGCACTCCATGAATAATGATAACCTCTCATTAAGCTCGTTTTCCAATATACTTAGCTGGTACACCACCTACAACAGAATACTCTAGCACATTTTTATTAACCACTGCTCCAGCTGCAATTACAGCTCCTTTACCAATTTTAACACCATCTAAAACTGTAACATTTGCCCCAATCCACACGTCCTCTCCAATTATAATACCCTTGGATGAAAATCCTTGCTGTTTTATGGACTGTTTCTCATCACTAAAGTTATGATTAGAACCAACTATTACACAATTAGGAGCAATTGAACAATGCTTTCCAATTATAACATTATCTAACACACACGTATTTCTATTAATTGTGGTACCCTCTCCTATCACAACAGCTTCAAGAGACCTAATCAAAACATTTTCGTGAATGAATACTTTGTTTTCTATTACAGTGTTCTTTCCCCTAAGCTTAGAGTTATCCATAATATGTATATTATCTCCCAACTTTAACTCACCACTTAAACTTACTCCTTGACCAAAATAAACCTTATTAATTTTTCCAAAAAGCAACAAGGATCTCAGTTTAGACTTTAAATTTCTCCACTCTACCCTTACCTTATTTTCAATTTTTATCGCTAACATATAATATTGTGTTAGTAATTAACTCACAACCTATAACCCTCTATCTCTATTTTAGAAATCTAATCACCTCATATCCTAAAGCATATCATGCAAAACTAAAACAATTCCCATATCCTCCTAAGAAAATGATAAGCTTTTCGATATACGATTTTTGATTGACGAGGGACTATTGACGAGTTACGATTTTCACCTTCACTGAAGCTTCGGAGAATTAGGGATGTACGAGTTATGAATTACGATTTTTGATTTTTGGTTGTTGTATTTTGAGATTGCCGCAGTTTTTTTGAGATTCCTGCTTTTTCACCTTCGCTGAAGCTTCGGTGAATGTGGACGCAGGAATTTGGGGGGTGTTGGGATTTGGGATTAGGCATCGTTAGCCGGTTTTTTTAAGTTTTAATGCATCATACACCTCCTCACGCGGCACCATAAAATACTTACAATAGGCGCGCACACTAACATAGCGCTTTTTAGGTAAGTTGTAAGTGTCACGAATCTCGTTCATGATCTTAAGAGCCACCTTATCGCTTACCGCATTTAACGTCATTATGTCTTGCCTATACAAATACAATCGCATGATTAACAAATATATAAACAAAACTAACATCCCTTAGAAAAGAAAAAAAGGACAACCAAATTTAAGTATCAACACAAAGTCAACACCATAACGGTTAATAACTTATGAAATAATGCTAACAACCCCTGAAAACAACAGGTAATTCCAGGTCTATAGTTAAAATAAAAAAACACGTAAATAGAGGCATCTTGCTACTAGTGTTAAAGGAAGCGCATAAAAAAGGACAACCAAAACCCCGCTTATTCACCGCTCATTAAAAACTGGAAATCAAAAAATTGGAAACCGTAAAACCATACCTCTCACAACTCAAATCTCACATCTCACATCTCACGATCAACCCTATAGATACCCCATAGATACCCTATGAAAACCCCACAACGATACCATGCCAAAGACTCAAACTATGCAACACTCTGATTAACAGGTGATTAAAACAAAATCGCAGAAGAAAAAGGAAGCCACCACCACAAAACACCCTAAAAAAAGAGCTCTTAAGTCATGTTAAGACGTTATACGCCTTAAACGGAACTTAAAAAAAAAGCACCCAAAATCCTGATTAATATTGTGTTAACAAACAGTGAAAAAACACCGTTTAGGCAACTAGGTGCACATAGACCCCTTTAACGAATACACACAACTGTTTGGTAAACTATATTGTATAACGCATGCCAGAGCATGCATAAAACCAAAATGTTATGGCTAAATACAAGTCATTATTTAACGTAGAAGGTACCCTCGGCGAGGTGACTTTCTACAAAAACGAAGACGGATATTACGTTCGTAGTAAAGGCGGCGTCTCTAAAAACCGCATTATGAACGACCCTAATTTTGCACGTACCCGAGAGAATATCTCAGAGTTTGGCAACATGGCTACTAGTGGCAAACAGTTACGCAGAGCCATTAACAGCCTAATGGCCGACGCCAAAGACAAACGCGTCACAGCAAGGGTAACCCAAGTTATGAGTAAGGTAAAAAACGAAGACCTTACCTCAGCCAGAGGGCAGCGAAATGTGGCTACGGGTATTTTAACAGCCTTAGGGAAAGCCTGGCTTAAGGGGTTTAATTTTAACAAGCATGCCACTATGGATAGTGTGCTTCAAGCACATTTTAGCTTAGACACCGCCACAGGAATGGTAACGATAACCGATTTAATTCCGAATCAGCAAATTAGTATTCCTGAAGGGGCTACCCACGTGAGCTTTAGTGCGGCATTTTTAAATCTCGACTTCGCTACAGATAGTAGCGACCTACAGTTAAGTAATGTGGAAAACCTCCCCATTAACGGGACGGCAACCACAATAACCTTAACCCCTGCTGCTCCAGCTACAGGAACAGGACAAAGCTTTTACTTTTTAAAAGTAGCGTTTTTCCAGGAGGTTAACGGGATACAATACCCCTTAAACAATGGGGCGTTTAACGCCTTAGAACTCATCGAGGTATTGTAACTGCTGTCTGCTGTCCTAAGAAAAAGCGAACACCAAAGTGTTCGCTTTTTTTATTAAGGTAAAGGTAATAGGACGTCATGAGGTGACGCTAGATGCTGAAACAAATCTAGCATGACAAATCCAACAAAATAAAACCTTGTCACCCCGAGCTGTCACCCTGAACTCGTTTCAGGGTCTGGAAACTCGTTTTAATATCCAAGAACAGGCGTAACGTTAGATGCTGAAATAAATCCAGCATGACAAATCCAATAAAATAAAACCTTATCACCCTGAGCTGTCACCCTGAACTCGTTTCAGGGTCTAGGAACTCGTTTTAATATCCAAGAACAGGCGCAACCTTAGATGCTGAAATAAATCCAGCATGACAAATCCAATAAAATAAAACCTTGTCATCCTGAACTGTCACCCTGAACTCGTTTCAGGGTCTGGAAACTCGCTTTAAGATTCAAGAACAGGCGTAACGTTAGATGTTGAAATAAATCTAGCATGACAAATCCAATAAAATAAAACCTTGTCACCCTGAACTGTCACCCTGAACTCGTTTCAGGGTCTGGAAACTCGTTTTAATATCCAAGAACAGGCGCAACGTTAGATGTTGAAATAAATCCAGCATGACAAATCCAATAAAATAAAACCTTATCCCCCTGAGCTGTCACCCTGAACTCGTTTCAGGGTCTAGGAACTCGTTTTAATATCCAAGAACAGGCGCAACCTTAGATGCTGAAATAAATCCAGCATGACAAATCCAACAAAATAAAACCTTGTCACCCTGAGCTGTCACCCTGAACTCGTTTCAGGGTCTGGAAACTCGCTTTAAGATTCAAGAACAGGCGCAACCTTAGATGCTGAAATAAATCCAGCATGACAAATCCAATAAAATAAAACCTTATCACCCTGAACTGTCACCCTGAACTCGTTTCAGGGTCTAGGAACTCGTTTTAATATCCAAGAACAGGCGCAACCTTAGATGTTGAAATAAATCCAGCATGACAAATCCAATAAAATAAAACCTTATCACCCAGAGCTGTCACCCTGAACTGTCACCCTGAACTCGTTTCAGGGTCTGGAAACAGGCGCAACCTTAGATGTTGAAACAAGTTCAACATGACAGATCTAAGTCAACCACACCACTCACAACTGACGACTCACAACTCACTATTCACGACTAAAAAGTTATCAACGCGAAAACGTTTTCGTAACCATCTCACCTTTGCTAACATTATATTTTTGTTAAATTTAACACGTAACTATTACGAAAACCACAATATCTTATGAAACAATTTTATATATTGATAATACTAACTACTCTCACGCTACCCATCAGCATTGCGCAAACTTTGGGAACGGATCGCTTTTCTTTAGCAATGGATAATATTAATGAAACGGCCTACGATGACGGATTTCAAGATGGTGACAATGGTGGCACAGGGTTTGGTGCTTGGAATATTTACACTAATGGCTCAGCCGGCTACTATAAAGGAGGTAGTGGCCAAGGTGACCCAAGTTTTGCCTTATACTCTGATGGTTCTGGAAACTATGCGGCTGCCGAACGAGACTTTCCCAGCCCTCTGCAAGCAGGCGATCAATTGAGTGTCGATATCGGACATTCCACCACCATTAACGATGAAGTAGGTGAAGTATTTGTACAACTCCTTAATCAAGGAACACCTGTGATTACTTTAGTATTTAAAGGCGGTGCATCGGATTGGAAGTTTAATGATGGAGGCAGTGATTTTGACACCGCGCAACCTTATGCCGCCAATACCAGTCTTAACTTTACCTTTACGTATGAAGGCGGCAACACCTACTCCTTTAGCTTTGGTAGTGCCAGCGGCACCAACAACACCGCCAGCAGTGACCTCACACATATAGATGCCGTAAAGTTTCAATCCACCAATCAAGGTGGTGTTCAAAATTTTGGTTTTAATAATTTACAACTAACAAGCTTATATACCATTACAAATAACAGCACCGTAACCATGGACAGCGAATTGGACATACCATACCTTACCGTAGATAGTGGCAGTAGCCTAACGGTTAGTCATCCCCTAAGTGTTACCGGCGACCTAACCAACAACGGTAGTTTAATTGTTAACTCAGGAAGCTCTCTTATTGTTGATGGTACAACCACCGGTGATATTACTTATATCCGCAACTTACCAACAGCTAACTGGTACTTAGTAAGTGCGCCGGTTTCCGGACAGGACATCGATACCTTTGCGACTAATGAAGATTTAGCTAGTGGGTCTGGCTCCAACCTTGGGCTAGCACCTTATGCGAATGATGGCTCGGCTTGGAATTACTACCAATCTGGCAGTAGTGGTTCGGGAAGTTTTGCCTCTGGAACAGGCTATTCTGTTGCTTTGGCTAATGCTGGCGATATTAGCTTTACTGGTAGCATGCCTACTACTGCTGTGGATGTGCCTATTGCTAACGGAACGGCGAATAGGTTTAACCTTATCGGGAATCCTTACCCGGCATACATCCCCGGTACGGTCGATGCCGATGCCACCAACAACATCCTTGATGTTAATGACGCCGTACTTAGTGAAAAAACCCTATGGTTTTGGAATCAAGCCACCGATAGCTACCAACAAATCAATCACGCTACAGGGAGTCGTTTTATTGCACCTGGGCAAGGCTTTTTTGTTAGCGCTAGTGATACTGGTGGCAACTTTAGTTTTACCCAAGCCATGCTATCGCACCAAAACACTGACACCTTTCAGCGTAATCCCGAAAATACCCGCCCAGAACTACACCTTATGTTAAGTAATGGAAGTCTCACACGTGCTACAGACATCTTTTATATTGATGGCACCACAACAGGTTTTGATAACGGTTATGATAGCTCTATATTTTCAGGGGTCTCTAACACCTTTGCCATTTACAGCCATGCGGTAAACAATAGTACTGGACGCGATTTAGGCATTCAATCTTTACCTAACACAAACCACGACCAAATGGTTATTCCTATTGGGGTTAACGCTACTGCTGGAAGCACCCTAACCTTTACCGCTAATGCCGTTAACCTCCCTGAAGGCTTAGGTGTATATCTAGAAGACACCGAAGCAGAAACGGTAACGTCGTTACACAACGGTGGTAACTACCAAATAACTATAAACAATACCATGAACGGTACGGGGCGCTTTTATATGTATACTTCGAATCAAGCCTTGCATACCGAACACTTGTTAAATAACAATCCCATTAGTGTTTACACCATAGATCACGGAAATGCCTTACGGATTGTAGGCTCACTACAAGGCAAGGCAGCAGTAGACCTTTACGACATAAGCGGAAAGCAAGTATTACACCATGACTTTCAAGCCAGTAGAAGCCATACTGTTGCGCTCCCTAAATTAGCCGCAGGAATATATATCTTCAGACTACAAACCGCAAATGGTACTATAAACAAAAAAATTGCTCTTGATTAACTCCCTTTAAAACACGCCTATATAATGAAAACTAATCATAAAAAAACGACTACTACCAAAACAACCATGACTCGTAAGGAGGCTCTTAAAAAAATGGGGAACTACGGCAAATATGCTGCACTAACAGCTATAGGTACCTATGTTTTACTGAACCCTAAGCAAGCCCAAGCTGCCTCGCCAGAAGCTCCAGGCGATGGTTTTCGTGATGGGTTGTTTGATTAATATGCCTAACATTCCCCTCGCTAATGCTCCTCAGCAGGGCAAAGGCATGTTTTATTGTTTGGTGTATGAGATTCTTCCCTAGCGCTCTGAATGACAACGGTACTCGGAATGACATAATGCGCTTGTCATTCTGAAGGAAACGCAGTGACTGAAGAATCTATTCTTTATGTGTGAGACTCTTCGCTCGTGCTCTAAATGACAACGGCGCTCTAAATAACACAATACACTTGTCATTCTAAAGGAACATCGTGACTGAAGAATCTATTCTTTACGTGTGAGATTCTTCGCTAGCGCTCTAAATAACAGTAGTACTCGGAATGACATAATGCCCTTGTCATTCTGAAGGAACATCGTGACTGAAGAATCTATTCTTATACGGATGAAAGATTCTTCGCTAGCGCTCTAAATAACAGTAGTACTCGGAATGACATAATGCGCTTGTCATTCTGAAGGAACTTCGTGACTGAAGAATCTATTCTTTATGTATGAGACTCTTCGCTAGCGCTCTAAATGACAACGGCGCTCTAAATAGCATAATACACTTGTCATTCTGAAGGAAACATCGTGACTGAAGAATCTATTCTTTATGTATGAGACTCTTCGCTAGCGCTCGGAATGACAACGGTACTCGGAATGACATAATGCGCTTGTCATTCTGAAGGAAACATCGTGACTGAAGAATCTGACCTTTTTAAACATAGATTCTTCGCTACGCTCTGAATGACAACGGTACTCGGAATGACATAATGCTCTTGTCATTCTGAAGGAACATCGTAACTGAAGAATCTATTCTTTACGTGTGAGATTCTTCGCTAGCGCTCTGAATGACAACGGCACTCGGAATGACATAATGCGCTTGTCATTCTGAAGGAACTTCGTGACTGAAGAATCTATTCTTTATGTATGAGACTCTTCGCTAGCGCTCTGAATGACAATGGTACTCGGAATGACATAATGCGCTTGTCATTCTGAAGGAACATCGTAACTGAAGAATCTATTCTTTATGTATGAGATTCTTCGCTCGCGCTCTGAATGACAACGGTACTCGGAATGACATAATGCGCTTGTCATTCTGAAGGAACATCGTAACTGAAGAACCTATTCTTTACGTGTGAGACTCTTCGCTGTCGCTCGGAATGACAATGGTACTCGGAATGACATAATGCGCTTGTCATTCTGAAGGAACATCGTGACTGAAGAATCTATTCTTTATGTATGAGACTCTTCGCTAGCGCTCTAAATAACAGTAGTACTCGGAATGACATAATGCGCTTGTCATTCTGAAGGAAACATCGTGACTGAAGAATCTATTCTTTATGTGTGAGACTCTTCGCTCGCGCTCTAAATGACAACGGCGCTCGGAATGACATAATACTCTTGTCATTCTGAAGGAACATCGTGACTGAAGAATCTATTCTTTATGTATGAGATTCTTCGCTAGCGCTCTAAATGACAACGGCGCTCTAAATAACACAATACACTTGTCATTCTAAAGGAACATCGTGACTGAAGAATCTATTCTTTACGTGTGAGATTCTTCGCTAGCGCTCTGAATGACAACGGCACTCTGAATGACAGTGTATGTATTATTGGGTAATTATTAACTGTCATTCATCCAAAAAAATAATCCTTTCATCTAAAAGTCACTTCATTTCATCATTTCTTAACATGTAGGTTACCCCGTACATGCAATATTTTAATACTTTGCCCCTCCTAATATATTGTAACACAAGACAAGAAAATTATATTATGAAACACATGTACTTTTTACTGCTCGCCTTATGCATAACGACTATGGGGTTTGGGCAGTCAACAATTTACACCCAAGATTTTGAAACAGATTTAAATGGTTACAGTCATACACCTAGTCAGACCCCAAGTACTGACTCGGGAGACCGATACTTCCATAGAGCTGAACCAAGTGATGACGCTATTTACGAGAGTGGAGGAGATGGCCCTTACACAAACGTCACAGGCTCTTGGTTATTTGTAGGCTCTAACCCAAATTCAATTAACTCAAGTAGTCCTGGTATTTTGAGTTTTGACCCTATTGATGTAACAAATTATACAGATTTAGAATTATCCGCAGATTTTGGAGCTGTGCCAGAAGATTGGGATTCTTCTGATGACTTAAGTGTTGAATACTCTTGGGATAATTCAAACTGGAATATTTTATATAATTTTCAAGCAGGAGGTGATGGCACAAACGAACCGATATTTCTAAATGGAAATGCTATAGGAGGAAATAATACTCTAAATGGAGTTACCCTAACATATTCACTACAAACCATTGTAAGTGATAATTTTACTGGCGCTGGAAGCACATTATACTTAAGATTAGTATGTGATTCTAATGCTAACTACGAAGCATTTGGTGTTGACAATTTTACTCTAAAAGGCACATTAATTACCACCGACACCCAAGTACAATTCACTTCAGCGTCAGCCTCAGTTTCTGAAGGCGTTGGCACTTATGACTTGGAATTTGCCATCACCAACGAAGATGCGACTAACGCTACCGCTTTTGATGTGGTTTTAACCACAGGTGACAATACGGATATTGACGGATATACAACACAAACTGTAACTTTTCCCGCAGGTGCTTCTGCTAATGAAACGCTAACCATAACAATTACGGATGATGCAGTTTTTGAAGGAGATGAGACTTTAACGTTTAGCATTCAAAATGTTACTGGTGGTAATAATGCTGCTGTGGGTATTCAATCTACATTTGATTTAACAATTACTGATAATGAAGCTGCACCAGCACTAAGCTTACCCTATAGTATTGATGCGACTAGCACTGACCCTTTTTCAGATAATTGGACACAATATGATAATGACGAAGTTAATTCATGGGACTACAATTCTGGTAGTGGTGTTGAAATGAATGCTTACTCTAATGATTGTAATGCCGAAGATTGGTTAATTACCCCTGCTTTTGATTTATCGGGTTCAAGTAATGAATTACTATCTTTTACCTTAGCTGAACAATACTCAGGAACAGATATCATTGTACAATACTCTACAGATTATGACGGCACTTCTGACCCAAATACTGCTACATGGTCAACAATAACCACCATAACTAGTGGTAATGGCGGTGTAACAGAAGACCATACTGGTTTACAAGGCGTAAATGCAACTAATGTTTATCTCGCTTTTCTATACGAAGACAACACCTCATGTTCTAGCTGGACTTTAGAAAATTTCACTTTAGAGGAAGGAGAACCTGCACCAGACAACAACCTATGCAGCAACGCTATAGCTATAACAGCAAATACAGGTGTTACAAACGGCACTTTAGCTAACGCAACATTCACATCACCATTTGAAAATGTAGATGTGTGGTATTCTATAACGCCTACGTATGATGAAACTTATACGATTACCTTATCTAACTTTTCCGGTGATGCCGATTTATATTTGTATAGCTCCTCATGCCCAACTCCTGATTCACACATTGCAGACTCAGCAACATTAAGTTCTACCGAAACTATAGAATATGTTTTAACTACTGGAACAACTTATTATATACAAGTAGAAGCATACAACTCTGCCGCGGAAGACACCTTTGATATAGAAGTCACAGCACCAGAGCTAACTTCATGTATTACACCTAGTAGTCAACCATCTAACTTACAAACAAACACAATTACCCATAATAGTATAAGTGGCAACTTTACCTCAACTACTGCCGATGCTTATTTAGTAGTCATAAGCGAATCGGCTACTTTAGGCGCTACGCCTAACGACGAAACCACATACAACACTAATGATGTTTTAGGTAATGGAATTGTTGTTCAAGCTGATGCCAACAATACATTTACAGCAACAGATTTAGATGCTGAAACAACATATTATGTGTTTGTGTTTGCTTATAACGAGGCGTGTTTAGATGGACCTCTATACAACACAACATCACCGTTAAATGGTACAGCAACTACAACAGCAGCTCCTAACACCCCAACTCCTGGAGACTTGTTTATTACAGAAGTAAGTGATGCAAGCGACTATAACAATGAATTTATTGAAATCTTTAACTTTTCTGACACGACTATAGATTTAAGCACAACAAAACTAGTAATGCTTTACGATGGTACTGTATGGGACTTAAGTGATTTTAGCCCAACCACAATCCCTCCTAGAAATTTCCTAATTATTTCAAGAGGCGAAACACAAACAAGTTTTGAAACTGAATTTGGCACATTAAATAACAACACCTTATTTATGGAAGGAACTTCAAGTATGTTTTTTGGAACTGGCAGAAGATGGCAACTTTTTGAAGGTGGTACAGTAGATACAGCAGACGGTATTCTCCTAGACGACACAAACACAACAGTAGCTGTTGCTGGAGAAAGGGATTATCAAAACATCTTTAGTGGTGATTTCATTAATACCCCAGACATTGAAGCAAATCCAGGAGAGCTAGATTACCTTATTTATTTTGATAACGACACTTGGTTAAATAACAATCATGCAAGATCAAGTACCAGTGATTCTGATGCCTATATTTTAAGTGATTACACCTGTACTGAAAACGTACACATTAACAATCTTGAAATTGAAAATGATGTTACGGTAACTATTACAGAAGGAATTTATGTTATTGCTAATGATGTTACTAACAATGGAGAAATAATACTAAACTCTAGTTCGACTACGTATTCTAGCTTACTTGCAAATTCCGTTTCTGGTAGTGGCACAACAACCTACAACCGCTACACTAATCAAATGGGCTCTGGCACAACAGGTGGTAACGATTTAATTGCGGCACCTGTATCGGGACAACTTGTTCCTGCCTTTCAAGTAGCGAATAGCAATCTAGCGACTTCGGGAACAACCATAGCATTAGCACCATTTAACAACAACAGTGGTGCTTACGAAAACTACGATACAGCCCTTAACGCCACAACGGCTTTAGTTTCGGGAACAGGCTATCGTGCAGCCACCACAGATGGTTCTGCTTTAACCTTTACAGGAACTGTTGAAACGGGGAATGTTCCTATAGATATTACTGTAGGTACCGATGCCACTTTTGGTCAATGGAATTTAATTGGCAACCCTTACCCATCGTACTTAGACATGGAAACCTTTTTAAATTATGAAGTGAGTACCGGAATAACCAACCTAGACTTAATGCTAACCAATTCGGGGATTTATGGTTATGATGGCAATGCCTCTGATGGATGGACCGTTATTACTCTAGCGAATGCTACTGGGGAACTTATGGCTCCTGGGCAAGGCTTTTTTGTAGCCGCCAATGGCGATCATGTTTTAGATTACGACATGACTTTTACCCCTAGCATGCGCGCTCATGATGGCGGCGATGATTTTATTATGGGACGTTCTAATAACAACTTGACGTTCTTAAAACTTCTTGCTAGTACTACCAGCAACCAATATCGTACCGAGTTTTATTTTAACGACCACGCCACAACGGGCTTAGATGCTGGTTATGATGCCCAACTTTGGGGAGGTACGGTTCCTAGTTTTGCCCTATACTCGCAATTAGTTACCGAAAATCAAGGGACACCTATAGCCCTACAAGCGTTAAACAATGACGCTGTGAATTATGTTACTATTCCTCTTGGTGTGGTTGCAAATGCTGGCGAACAATTAACCTTTAGCATTTTAGAAAGTCAGCTTCCTGCTAACACCAATGTATATATAGAAGATAGATCTAATAACACGTTTACGTTACTTAACACAACACATTATAGCATAACGCCAAACGCTGCACTGCAAGGAACGGGACGTTTTTATATTCACTTTGAAAACCAAGCCTTAAGCATACAGAACCATGAGACTCATGACGCTTTTAACATTTACAGCTCCCCTCATAACAAAACCATTACTATTGAAGGTACTGTAAATCCTAATAGCCAAGTTAGCGTTTACGATATGCAAGGACGTTTAGTTTACAACACCCCTCTTGAAACTGGTACGACTAACAACACGATATCCTTAAAACAATTAAGTCAAGGTATTTACATTGTAAAAGTCGGTAACACTAACGCGTCTCAAACTAAAAAAATAGCTCTTAACTAATAGTTACTATGAATAAAAAGCATCAAAATATAACAGAAGAAAAGGGTATCTCTCGCAAAGAAGCCATTAAGAAAATGGGAAAATATGCGGCCTTAACAGCTGCAGGTACGTTTTTAATTCTTAACCCTAAACAAGCACAAGCACAATCAACCCCACCAGATGCTGGTGGAGACCTATTTAGTTAATACTTATATTATTTGTTATATATGACCCCCCCCATAGCACCTAGTTTGTGTAAACGTTTAGATAACACCTCTTGGATGTTATGGTTTAAAACTAGCAATCAATATAGTATTATAGATAATCTTTTTAAAGAGGCCTTGGATAGCGTGATGTCTTCGCCATCCAAGGCCTTATTTTTGGATACCTGGTCGGAATCCCTTGGTCTTAAGGAAGCCGAGGCCCGTTGGAATCAGGTTATTTCCTATCTAGAACTTTGCCAGACCCCTCAAGAAGATACGGATATCTTAACTATAAAAGCCCCTCCTGAAGTTCCTTTGCAGCAGCCGCCTATTTATTTGGATATTCACGGCACAACCATTGCTATAGAAACCGATGATAATAAAACGCTTCAAACCGTATTTCCTGCTTTGGCTGTTTACCAAGTCTTTCAGCCCAAGCAAGGAGCCACAGTAACGTTTTCCATCTTTCGTAAGGAAGGCATCATGTACTTACTTAAAAATGGGCAATTACTCCGTGTTGTAAAGCAGCACGCCTACCATATTATACAGGGAACATTTACAACGCATATACTATGTAGTATTGCACCATGTAAACTACAAACACTTCTAGGAACATTACATGCTTCTACAGTTGTTAACAATTCGGGCAACGCCATCGCTTTAATAGGCCACTCTGGTCGCGGCAAGAGCACTCTTACAGCTTTATTAGGACAACATGGTTTTGAGGTTTTAGCCGATGATGTCAGTGCTTTAGACACCTCTCATAATATTTTATACAACCCTAATGGTATTTCTATTAAACAAGGGGCTTACATGGTTCTTAACCCCTATTACCCAGAACTTGAAACAACTCCTAAACACCTCTTTAACACCCAAAAAGGTCCTATTAGGTATTTGCATAATGCGCATTCAAAATTAGACAAACACCTTTGCCAGACCATTGTTTTGGTCGCGTATAATCCAAACGCTGAAGAGGGGTTACTCCCTATCGATAAAAAAACAGCCTTAGAAACCCTTATTCCAGAGTCTTGGTTATCGGCTTCGACGGAACATGCCAAATTATTTATGGATTGGTGTGCCGCTTTAACGTGTTATCAGTTGACATACCACAATATTGAAACAGCAGTGACTGCCTTAAACCAATTAAGGTAAATAGTCATGAGCTTAGCATAAAACTAAACTGTTTTTAGCTATTTTTGAATTGACCAACAGCCAGTTTTGAGAAACCTAGCCCATACATACCGTGTCCTGTCTCATATTTTTAGTCGAGAAGCATCTGATTCGCTCTTGACCACAACCTTATCTCCAGAAACAGAGCTATGGGATGACTTGGTGACATTAGCGAGTAGCCATTTAACCCTACCAGCGCTATACGCCAGTTTGCATAGCAAGAACTTGCAACACCTTATGCCTAATGATTTGAATAATTATTTAGCTGAGATTAGCCTAATGAATCGCGAACGTAATCAAGCCTTACTTAGTCAAATTAATGTGCTAAGTGACCTTTTTAAACAGCATCATATTACACATGTGTTTTTAAAAGGCAGTGCGCTTTTGGTATCGGGTATTTTTAACGATACTGCCGAGCGTATGTTGGGCGATATTGATATTTTAATAGCTCCAAAACAACTGACTGAAGCCTATGCGCTATTATTGGACAATGGCTACCAAAAACCACCCATGACCTTTGGTGTTGATTATTTTGAACATAAACATTTACCACGGTTATTACCAAATGAATTGACAGGTATAGGTGCTGTAGAATTACACAGTAAACTTTTTGAACACCATAGCTATACTCCTTTGATTGCAGACAACATCTTACACCATAAGCAGCAAATACAGGGTTTTTCGTTACCTTGTTGGGAGCACCTGTTATGGCACAATATTTTAAATTGGCAGTATAATGACTTTGGCGGCCTAACTAATACGTTAAGCTTTCGGTCAGCCTACGATACGGTAATTATACTAAACAAACACCCCTATTTACTAGAAACACCATGGCCACAAAATAAATCTATAGAGAGGTATTTTAAAATAATGCGTGGTTATTTTAGCGATGTGAATGCTTTTCAACCTAATGTTAACAATTGGCATGCGCGTTTCTACCAATTTAAACTAAATTACCCTAAACTTCTGGAACATTACAACAGAACGTTAAAGTTTTGTAATCGCTTCCCTACTTTATGGGATCGTTTTAATATGTTTGTTTCTAATCACACTTACCGTAAACTGATTTGGCAGGATAGAAAACGCATCTTACGCTTATTGTTTAAATACTAAGTCTGGAACATTCTTTTCTGCGCTACTTACCATACATTAAAACTGCTTTAGCATATACTTAATAAGGTCTGTTGTTGTTACAATACCTACAATGGTGCGTTCTTGCAATACAGGAAGGGCATGAAACTCACGCATAGCTAGAATTTCAGCGACTTCTTTAATAGTAGCTGTTGGCGGCACACTAATTAGTTTTTTAGCCATAACTTGGTCTATAGTAAACATATTGTAAACTAAAGATTCGACCGTATTATCGTCTTCGTTTACAGCATCGGCAAAGCTTATACGTAGTAAATCGGTATAACTTAACATACCTACAATATCGTTACCATTTACCACAGGTATATGACGAATATTATGGGTTTTAAAAAGGAGCTCGGCTGTTTCTAAGTCGTCTGTCGTTTTTAGTGTAATGACTTTTTTAGTCATAATATCTGAAATAGGCGCATGTATTTTCATGAGTAATGGCTTTTTTAATTCTTCATTAAAAGTAGCTTACTATCTCCTATTAAAGTATGATAAAAGTCATGTTGACATCATTTTAATAACCCGAAAAATTAAAGTTAAGCATTTGTTTGGTTTTGGTATAAAGCTCTGGAAATTGGCTTATAAATTCCTGCGACGTTTCTATAAAGTGTTCTATAGTAACTACTAAACTTTATTCGGCATCTAAACTAGGCATTAGTCTCACAACCTAGACCCTGAAACACGTTCAGGGTGATACTATTTTTTTAATTGTTCACTGTCCATGTCACTCCGACACTATCAAGAAAATTCTATATTTAATATTCTCACGTCGCTAACGCTCCTCAGAATGACAGCACAACCAACACTTCAACAAGCTCAGTATGATGGTTCAAGGTGACAAACCATCTACTGGGACTTGTTATACTTTGTGACCACGGAAGGATTCGAACCCTCAACCCTCAGAGCCGAAATCTGATATTCTATCCAGTTGAACTACGTGGCCAAAACGCTTATTATTGCGCTAACTTTTGTTTTACTATAGTCGATATGGTTTTACCATCAGCTTGTCCTGCCAGTTGCTTACTAACAATCCCCATAACTTTACCCATATCTTTCATACCTTCGGCATTGGTATCGTTTATAACCATTACCACCACTTTTTCAATTTCTTCCTCAGATAATGCTTCTGGTAAAAATTGCGAAATAATATCAGCTTCTTCCAATTCTGGCTTTGCTAAATCTTCTCTGTTTTGTTCTACATAAACTGCGGCACTATCTTTTCTTTGCTTAACTAGTTTTTGCAACAATTTTAATTCTTGCTCTTCTGTTAAGTCTTCTTTAGCACCGGTTTCGGTTTGTGCTAATAATATTGCCGATTTAACCGATCTTAATGCTGCTAAGGCTGTTTGGTCTTTAGCTTTCATGGCTGCTTTCATGGCAGTCATCACATCTTGTTGTAAACTCATATTACCTAAATTTTAATCTGCTGCGAAGATAACAAAGAAAACCCGAACTTACATGACATAAGACTCGGGTTTTCGAGAAGCTTAAACACTAAACTTAATCGCTATTAATTAATCTACATTATCATGTAAAAAGGAGTTATTGCTTCTTAACTGAATATCGTCATTATCGTCTGAACTAATACTTGTTTTTGATATTGACGTACTTTCAGAAGAATGTTTTGCTTCGTCTAAATTTACACCTTGACGTTTGTAAGCTGGGACTTTTTCTATGTCATCAATTTTAGAGTTATTGAATTTATAGTTGAAGTCTTTCATTTTACGTCTTCGCTCTGCAGCACGTTCTTTTAGCAAATCTGAAATAGGTGCATTTATAGGATCTACATCGTTCTCGAGGGTTTCATTAGTTTCTGGCGTAACGACTTTCTTTTCAAATACAATATCTTCGCTTTCTTCTTCAACTTTACGTACCGTTTCAGAAGGTTTTTTTTCTGTTTTCTGAGTGTTATTTAATGTTGACTCATACTCCATGTAATCATCTAGAACATATCTTTTCTCACCTTCATCATTAGTCTCAGTAATAGGGATGAGTTCCACATGATCTTTTACAGGTAGTTTTTTAATATTCTCGTCTAATTCATGAACCACAAAATCTTCATCCGTAGCTTTTGGCGTTTCTTTACTTTCGTTACTTATTGGCATATCGAAAGTTAATGTAAATTGCTGTTCTTCTTCTGAAGTCTCTTCATTTATAGGTTCTTCAGGTGTTACCGATGTGATATTAAACTCTTCATCTGCAGTTTCATTTACCGTAACTTGTTCATAATTTACAGGAATGTTTTTTATATTATCTGTAGTTTCAACAAATTCTGAAGTTGGCTTTTCATTTAAAGGCGTTTCGTTATCGTTAAGTTCGTCTAAATCTAAGGTGTGCTTAACTATTGGTTCTTCCTTTTTTTCCAGCTCGATATTGGGTGTAATTATAGCTGGATTTTTTTCGCGCTTGGTTAAATCCTGTTCTAAGGGTTTATCATCTTCTAAAGCATGAATGACTTTTTTAACCTCGGTATTAGAGATTTCGTCTTGCTGATCGACATCAAACCCAGTAGCGATAATGGTTACAGCTACAGATTCTTCTAAAGCATCATCTTCACCAACTCCCATAATAATATTGGCGCCATGGCCGGCTTCTTCTTGAATATGGTCGTTAATTTCACCTATTTCATCAATAGTGATTTCTTGTGCACCAGAAACGATAAGCAACAATACATTCTTGGCTCCAGTAATTTTATTATCGTTAAGTAACGGCGAATCTAACGCTTTTCTAATGGCTTCTTGCGCTCTATTTTGACCTGACGCAGCAGCGGACCCCATAATAGCTGTACCGCTATTACTTAATACGGTTTTAGCATCGCGCAAGTCAATATTTTGCGTATAGTGATGCGTAATAACTTCGGCAATTCCTCGAGCAGCAGTAGATAACACTTCATCGGCTTTTGAAAAACCTGCTTTAAACCCTAAATTACCATATACCTCACGAAGTTTATTGTTGTTTATAACCACTAAAGAGTCTACCACTTCACGAAGTTTTTCTACACCTTGTTGGGCTTGTTTATTTCTGGTTTTTCCTTCGAATTGGAATGGCATGGTTACAATACCTACTGTTAAAACGTCTAAATCTTTAGCCATTTTAGCAATCACTGGTGCTGCTCCAGTACCTGTACCACCGCCCATACCAGCTGTAATAAATACCATTTTTGTATTGGTATCTAGCATATGCTGAATGTCTTCTATACTCTCTACGGCGGCTTGCTCGCCAATATCTGGGTTTGCGCCAGCACCTAATCCTTCGGTTAAGTTAACACCTAATTGTATTTTATTAGGCACGCCGCTATTTTGTAGGGCTTGGGCATCGGTATTACAGATGACAAAATCGACACCTCTAATTCCTAATTGAAACATATGATTAATGGCGTTGCTTCCACCACCACCTACACCAATCACTTTAATGACATTGGATTGGTTTTTGGGTAAATCAAATGAAATGTTGTTCTCGAATTCGTTGTTGCTACTCATGAATTTCGGTTTTTAATTACTCTGCGTTATCTAAAAAATCTTTTACTCGTTCTGTTAATTTATCCAGAAAAGAACGTCTTTCTGGCTTTGGTTGATTGATGTTTTCGTCTTGAGGCGTGTCTTCTTCACTTTCAGTATTATCGTCCTCATCAATCGGTTGTTGTGTTGCTGCTTCTTCAGCTTTTTTACGTTCATGTCGTTTAAGACCATCCATAACCAAACCTACTGCAGTGGCATAAAGCGGGCTCGTCACTTCGTCGTCGCTATTACCTGCTAAATGTTCGTTAGGAAAGCCAACTCTGGTATCCATTCCTGTGATGTATTCCACCAATTGTTTTAAATGCTTTAATTGGCTTCCGCCTCCCGTTAACACAATCCCCGCAATAAGCTTTTTCTTTTGCTCTTCATGACCGTAGTTTTTAATTTCCACATATACTTGCTCTATAATCTCAACTACGCGCGCATGAATAATTTTTGACAGGTTTTTTAAGGTGATTTCTTTAGGTTCTCGACCTCTTAATCCAGGTATAGATACAATTTCGTTGTCTTTATTTTCTCCTGGCCAAGCAGACCCAAATTTTATTTTTAAGAGTTCGGCTTGTTTTTCTATGATAGAACAGCCTTCTTTAATATCTTCGGTAATCACGTTACCTCCAAAAGGAATTACTGCGGTATGACGTATAATACCATCTTTAAAGACTGCCAAATCGGTAGTTCCGCCTCCTATATCTATTAAAGCGACACCTGCCTCTTTTTCTTCTTGACTTAAAACAGCATTAGCCGATGCTAAGGGCTCTAATGTGATTCCTTCTAAGTTTAAACCTGAACTTTTTACACATCGCCCAATGTTTCTAATAGACGATACTTGCCCAACAACCACATGAAAATTAGCTTCTAATCTGCCACCATACATCCCGATAGGTTCTTTTATCTCGGCTTGCCCATCTACTTTATATTCTTGCGGCAGCACATGGATAATTTCTTCCCCTGGAAGCATCACCAGTTTATGTACTTGATTAATTAAACGAACAATATCTTCCTCGTCTATAACTGTTTCGGAATCTGGTCGTGTTATATAATCGCTATGCTGCAAACTACGAATATGCTGCCCTGCAATACCTACTGTTACTTCCTCTATTTTATGATCGGAACTAGCTTCGGCTTCTTGAACAGCAGCTTGAATAGATTGTATGGTTTGCGTTATGTTATTAACGACCCCACGATGAACCCCCAGACTTTTAGAACGTCCTATGCCTAAAATTTCAACTTTTCCATATTCGTTCTTACGCCCAATCATGGCCACTATTTTTGTGGTTCCTATGTCTAATCCTATTGCTATATTATTTTCCATGGTTTACGCTTTAGTACATACAACCTGACTCTCAAACTTAAGGTTGACCGTTTTGTAATCGTTAAGTGTTTTATCTTTTAAACCTTTTTTATAAAAGGCTTTTAAGTTGTTAATTTTCTTTTCTAAATTGCTTAAACCGCCTAATTTAACGGTAAAATCGTAGCCTCTAAACTGCAAAAACAAATCGTTATTTTTTGATTGATGTATTTGCACAACATTTGTTTTTAAAAAACTATCTGTTGCTATTTTTTTGGCTATTTTATATATATTATTTAGGTCTTTTTTATCTACTTTACCTGTTACAAGCGGTACTCTAGCAGAATGATAGGAAGACAACGGCATATAACTTCCCTGATCATCGATATAATATGATGTTTTTGCTAGCACTCTTGCAATAGGTTTTTTTTGCTCAACTTCGGCTGTAAGCTGTCCATTTACAGACACATAGACTTCGGCCGATTTTATCATTGCATTGGAATTCAGGGCAGTTTCCAATATATTCAAATCTAAAGTTTCTTTAGATGTGTTTTTAACGCCTTTATAATTTTGTATTAACAATTTACTAACAGTCTCGGCAGCTATATAAAGGTTTTCGCCACCTTTAAACTTCACGTTGGGTTCTCCTACAATTCTAGCCCCATTTCTATGTGCAGAAAACGCATAGAGAAACACTACTACAATGAGTAGAAAAAATAGCTTTATGTAATTAAAATTAACGCGCAAGTTCTAACCCTTTTTTTACTTGTTTTACTTCTGCTCCTATATCGCCAGCTCCAGCAGTTAAAACTACTGACGCCTTTGTTTTAAGCACTTCTTCAACTATATTATTCTTCGTTATAAGTTTTTTGTTTGGGTTTGAAATTTTATCCAACAACCACTTTGAATTTACACCTTGTATAGGTAATTCTCTTGCCGGGTAAATATCTAAAAGCAATACCTCATCAAAAAGACTTAAACTTTCGGCAAATTCATCGACGAAATCTTGCGTTCTACTAAATAAATGCGGCTGAAAAACAATCACATTTTTTTGTTTAGGAAACATCTCTTTTACCGCTTGGTATACTGCTTTTAACTCTTCTGGATGATGCGCATAATCATCGACATACACCAAGTCGTTGGTTTTTATATGGTATGTAAAACGCCTTTTAACCCCTTTGTATGATGCTAAAGCTTTGGCGAGCTGCTGGTGAGGGCAACCATATTCTACAGCCATCGCCAAGGCTATTAAAGCATTAGACAGATTGTGTCTACCTGGTAGGTTAAATTTAATATTGTTAATTGTTGTTTTAGGTGTTTTTACATCAAACACATAACTTCCTTGTTTTATTGTTATATTTTGAATTGTATAATCTGAATTGTCTTCAATGCCATAGGTAATTCCCTTAATAGTCAACCCATTTTTAACAAATAGCTTACCATCTTCTTTTACTTTACTTGCAAAGTCTTTAAACGACTCAGACAACGCTTCCGAATTACCATAAATATCCAGATGATCGACATCCATAGAGGTTATACAAGCCAAATTTGGAGACAATGTTAAAAAGGAACGATCAAACTCATCGGCTTCCACTACCGTTACCTCGGCACCATTTGATATGTAATTAGATTGATAATTCTCGCTAAACCCTCCTAAAAATGCTGTAAGTGGTACATTGCAACTGTAAAGCAAGTGTGCCAAAATACTAGTTGTTGTTGTTTTACCATGTGTTCCTGCTACGGCAAAACAAAACGTATTTTGTGTTATAAGACCTAAAACTTGAGACCGTTTCATAACCTGATACCCTTCGTTAATAAAGTAATTAAGCTCGGTATGATGTTTAGGTATTGCAGGTGTATACACGATTAATGTTGTGGCTTTGTTTAAACTTTCTAGATTCACTAAATCTAGGTTATCTTGAAAATGAATTTCTATCCCTAAATCGGTTAATGCATTGGTGATTTCGGTTGGTGTTTTATCATACCCAGACACCTGTTTATTATTGGCATGAAAATACCTTGCCAAGGCACTCATACCTACGCCGCCAATACCAATAAAGTAAACGCTATGTATCTGGTTAATAGTCATGTTTTATTTTAATAGTTTTTCAACTTCATCTACAATATGCTTTGTCGCATCTACAAGAGCCATTTTTTTAATATTATCTCCTAATTCATCACAACGTTCGGGCGACATGATTAACTTCGTGAATTTGTTTTCGAAATCAACCTCTAAATCAGATTCTTTAATCAACATGGCAGCATTTTCTTTAACATAAGCCATGGCATTTTTTGTTTGATGGTCTTCGGCCACATTGGGTGATGGAATAAAAATGACTGGTTTTCCTACAATACTTAATTCTGAAACGGAAATAGCACCCGCTCTAGAAATAATAATGTCGGCTGCAGCATACGCTAAATCCATATCTTTTATAAATGCATGCACTTGTACGTTCTTAGTATGGTCATATAGTTTATACTTTTCAAAATATAGTTTCCCGCATTGCCATATAACTTGCACATTATGCGTTTGAATAAAATCGAGTTCTTTTTCTATTAACTGATTTATCCTTCGCGCTCCTAAACTGCCCCCAAGCACCAAAAGTGTTTTCTTTTCTTTGCTTAATGAAAAATGCTCTAAAGCTTGTTCTCGTTTTGTGTCTATGGTTAGTAAATCTTGCCTAACTGGATTTCCTGTTTTTACAATTTTTTCACTAGGAAAAAAGCGTTCTAAACCATCATAAGCCACACAAATTTTATCCACTTTAGAAGCCAACAACTTGTTAGTTATTCCTGGAAATGAGTTTTGCTCTTGAATAACACTTGGTATATTGCTTGACGCTGCCACTTGAAGCAACGGCCCACTAGCATAACCACCTGTACCAATAGCTACATCTGGCTTAAAGCGTTTTATAATACCACGCGCCTTTATTAAACTACTGATAACCTTAAACGGAAAGCTTAAGTTTTTAATAGTTAGCGATCGCTGTAAACCAGAAATCCAAAGTCCTTCTATCTTATAACCAGCTTCTGGAACTTTATCCATTTCCATACGGTCTTTTGCCCCTACAAATAAAAACTCAGCATCGGGATACCGTGATTTTAGTTCATTTGCAATGGCAATCGCAGGATAGATATGACCTCCTGTTCCACCTCCAGATAATATGACTTTAATTTTTTTCATTATATCGTTTCGGATAACACTTCTAAGGGGTTATCTTCTTTCTCTTCTTGTTCCTTAATTTCTTCTCTTTTTGCACTTACGCTTAATACAATACCTAAAGCTAGGCAAGTCATCCATATTGATGTTCCTCCACTACTAATTAGAGGTAGAGTTTGCCCAGTCACAGGGAACAACTCTACAGCTACTGCCATATTTATGAGCGCCTGAAAAACAATTGGCAAACCAACACCTAAGACCAAAAGTTTCCCAAAAATTGTATCGGATTTTTGCGATGCAATAACAATTCTAAACAACAGCCACAGATAGAGTACCATTAAGAAAAAACCACCTATCAGCCCATATTCTTCCACAATAATGGCAAAAATAAAATCTGAAGACGATTGTGGCAAAAAGTGTTTTTGTTTACTTTTTCCTGGCCCAAGACCTTGCACGCCTCCAGAAGCAATAGCTATTTTTGCTTTTTCTATTTGATAACCATCTTCCCCTTTATCATCGGCATAACTTTCAATTCTACTCATCCATGTATCTACCCTATTAGGCATAGCATCTGGAAAAGCTTTTGCTACCAACACAAAAAATATTAAACCTAACAAACCAGCACCTAAGATTACTGCTAAATATCGTATAGGGTATCCACCTAAAAACACTAACATAAGTACCATTACAAACATAATAGCAGCTGTAGAAAGGTTTGCTGGAAGAATAAGCACAAGCACTAAAAATACTGGTACCCACAAAGGCAAAATAGACTCTTTAAAAGTAACTGCCTGATCTTTAATTTTAGACATATATCTTGCCACATAAACCATTAAAACCACAAAGGCTAAAGTAGATGGTTGAAATGACATATTTACAATAGGAATATTTATCCAACGACTTGCATTTGCGCCCGCCATTGTGCTTCCCTGCAAAAGTGTTGTTAATAAGAGTATTAAAACAACAGGCATCATAACAATAGATAATCCTTTAAAGTAACGGTAAGGCACTTTATGCACCCCAAACATGACTACAAACCCTAGCGCTAGGTGTACAAAATGTTTGGCAAAATCGGTAAATGTGCTTGCTCCTCTTCCGCCATAAGCCAAATTGCTCGCCGCACTATAAACAGGCAAAAACGAGAATATAGCCAATAAAGCCGCAATGGCCCATATTAGTTTATCTCCTTTTATATTTTTAAAAATGGCCTGCATTTATGGTTCTTATAAATTTCTTACCGCTTCTTTAAATTGTCTTCCTCTATCTTCGTAATTTTCAAATAAATCGAAACTTGCACATGCTGGCGATAACAACACATTATCTCCTGGTTCTGCTAGCTTATATGCTATTTTAACTGCTTCGGTCATGAATTGGGTTTCTATGATAACATCAACCATTGAACTAAAGCTTTTTAGGAGTTTTTCATTATCAACACCTAAGCATACTATAGCTTTTACTTTTTCATTTACAAACGAAAAAAGCTCTTCGTAATTATTGCCTTTATCTTCCCCGCCAACAATCCAAACAGTTGGCGCTCCCATACTCTCTAAAGCATAGTATGTTGCATTAACATTAGTTGCCTTAGAATCGTTGATGTACTGTACTTTGTTAATTTTAAGTACATTTTCTAAACGATGTTCTACACCATGAAAGTTTTCTAAACTCTCGCGTATAGTTTGCTTTCTTATTTTAAGTAAATGCGCAACTGTTGAAGCTGCCATAGCATTCTTCACGTTGTGCTTTCCTTCTAATGCTAATTTATCTGTTGGCATATTTATTTTGTTGTTATCTATTGTTATTATTATTTTTTCATTTTCTATATAAGCACCGTTTATCACTTTTTTTGTTAATGAAAACGGCAGTAAAGTAGACTTAACCGGGTGCTTTTTCAACCAATCCACAATCACTTCGTCATCGGCATCATAGATTAAGTAATCGTCTTTGGTTTGATTTTCGGCTATCCTAAATTTTGATGCAATATAATTTTCAAACTTATACTCATACCGATCTAAATGATCTGGTGTAATATTGGTTATCACTGCGATATGTGGTTTAAATGACATGATATCATCTAATTGAAAACTGCTAATTTCTAACACGAATGTTTTCACGTTTTTATTTACCACTTGCAAAGCGAAACTGTCCCCTATATTCCCCGCTAATCCTACTTGTAATTCTTGCTTGAGAATGTGATGTGTTAACGCCGCTGTGGTTGTTTTCCCATTACTTCCTGTAATCCCTACTATGGTTGCGCTTGTGTATTGTGACGCAAATTCAATTTCTGAAACAACAGGAATATGCTGTTCTTTTATTTGCTTTACCAACGGAACTGTGTCTGGTATTCCAGGACTTTTCATCACCAAATCTGCATTAAGTATTTTATTTACTGTATGCTGTTTGTCTTCCCAATCAATATTATTATGTATAAGAACGTCTTTATACTTTTTCTTAATCTCTCCTTTATCTGAGACAAAGACTTGGTACCCTCTTTCTTTTCCTAGCAAAGCGGTTCCCACACCACTTTCTCCACCACCAAGGATCACTAACCGATTCATTTATCTAATTTTTAAGGTCACTATCGTTACAATAGCCAGCAAAATGCCTACAATCCAGAACCTGGTCACTATTTTACTTTCGTGATATCCTAATTTTTGATAATGATGATGTAAGGGCGACATTTTAAAAATGCGTTTCCCTTCACCAAATTTTTTCTTTGTATACTTAAAGTAGCTTACCTGCAACACCACAGAAAGATTCTCTGCTAAGAAAATACCGCACAACACTGGAATTAACCACTCTTTTCGTACAGCAATAGCTATTACAGCTATAATACCGCCTATTGTTAAGCTTCCTGTATCGCCCATGAATACTTGAGCCGGATATGTATTATACCACAAGAACCCAACTAACGCTCCAACAAATGCCGCAATGTAAATGGTTATTTCTTCTACTTTTGGGATATACATAATGTTTAAGTAATCGGAAAAAATTATGTTACCAGATATCCAGGCAAAAATGCCTAAAGTGAGCACAATTATAGCCGATGTACCTGCCGCCAAGCCATCTATACCATCGGTTAAATTGGCGCCATTCGATACGGCTGTGATGATAAAAATGGTTGCCAAAATGAAAATAACCCAAGCATAAGGTTTTAAGTTTGGACTTATCCAAGTAATTAAATTGGCGTAATCAAACTCATTCCCTTTTACAAACGGTATGGTTGTTTTTGTTGATTTTTCTTCGGCTTTAAATAATTTTGAAGGCTGCACATTAGGGTTTTCTGCTAGAATTACTTTTTGCTGGTCTATAGGTAATTTCTCTTTTATCGTTACGCTATCGTTAAAGTATAAGGTTGCGCCAACGATAATTCCTAAACCAACTTGCCCAAGGATTTTAAACTTACCTTTTAAACCTTCTTTATCGTTTTTAAATTTCTTTATATAATCGTCGATAAACCCTATGGTTCCCATCCACACTGTCGCTATTAACAGTAAAATGATATAGACATTTTCTAATTTAGCTAGTAATAACACTGGAATAATGGTAGCCAAAATAATTATTATCCCCCCCATAGTTGGCGTTCCCGCTTTTTCAACCTGACCTTCCAACCCTAAATCTCTTATAGTTTCGCCAACTTGTTGTTTTTGTAAAAAAGCAATAATTCGTTTTCCAAAAATGGTTGAAATAAGCAACGACAATATTATCGCCAAAGCTCCTCTAAAGGTTAAAAACCCAAATAAAGTGGCGCCTGGAAATTGGTAATGTTTTTCTAAATATTCGAATAAGTAGTATAACATGTTACTTTTGTAATTGCTTTAAAAATTCTTTAATGATTTTAAAATCATCAAAATCAAATCGTTCTCCTTTTATCTCTTGATAAGTTTCATGGCCTTTGCCCGCTATTAAAATAATATCGTTAGTATTTGCCATTTGACACGCCGTTTTAATTGCTTGTTTCCTATCGGTTATGGATAGTGTTTTCTTGACATTATCTGGTGGCACACCTTTTTCAACATCCTTTATAATCTCATCTGGATCTTCATGCCTTGGATTGTCGCTAGTAAAAATGACTTTTGTACTTAGTAATGACGCAATGTTTCCCATTTTAGGACGCTTCTTTTTATCTCTATTTCCGCCACAACCAACTACCGTAATTAGTTCTTCATTTTTTGTACGAATACTGTTTATGGTTTCTAACACATTTTTTAAGGCATCTGGGGTATGCGCATAATCTACAATAGCGGTTATTTTTTCTTCTGAAATAAGGTATTGAAATCTGCCCGCTACGCTATTTAGCTCGCTTATTAAGCGTAATATTTCCACTTTTTCTAACCCTAATAAATCTGCCGCACCATAAATAGCTAGAACATTATAGGCGTTAAAACTTCCTATTAGCTTGGTCCAAACCTCACTATCATTCACTTTAAGTAACAAACCGCTAAATTGATTTTCAAGAATCATGGCTTTATAGTCTGCCATACTTTTTAACGCATAGGTGTATTTTTTGGCCTTAGTATTTTGAAGCATAACAGCACCGTTCTTATCATCTGTATTTACCAGCGCAAAAGCACTTTTAGGAAGTTCATCGAAAAAGCGTTTTTTTACATCGCGATACTCTGCAAATGACGCGTGATAATCTAAATGGTCATGCGATAGGTTTGTAAAAATCCCACCAGAAAAAACAAGTCCTTTTGTTCTATTTTGATGAATACCATGCGAACTCACTTCCATGAAGCAAAATTCCACACCGTCGTCATTCATCATTTTTAAATATTTATTTATTGCTAATGAATCTGGCGTTGTATGCGTTGCTTTAAACGCTTTATCATCGACCATAATTTTTACAGTAGAGAGCAACCCTACCTTATAACCCGCGTTTTTAAATAACTGATATAACAGTGACGCAATGGTTGTTTTACCATTTGTACCAGTAACACCTACTAATTTTAAATTTTCGGATGGCGCGCCATAATAGTTTGACGCCATTTGTGCTAAAGCTACAGAGGCGTTATCCACCTCAACATAAGTCACCTTTTCTACTTTCTCACTAGGTAATTTTTCGCAAACAATGGCCACAGCACCTTTATTTATAGCTGTTTCAATATAGTCATGACCATCAACAGCACTTCCTTTAATAGCTACAAACACATCGCGTTTGTTAACATGTCTTGAATCGAACTGGATACCATTAATGTCTTGATGCGTATTTCCTGAAACGACATTTAAGCTTACTTTATATAATATGTCTTTTAATGCGTGTTTCATGCTTTAATTACAACTGTTTGATTTGCTTTTAATTTTGTTCCTCTTGATACGGATTGCGACTCTACAATCCCTTCCCCTGAAGCCATAACTTTTATATCAACATCCATATTTTCTAATAAAGAGATTGCATCCATTAAAGGCATTCCTACAACACTTGGCATGATGGTTTTATAGGTTTGCGCCGTATCAAAATAACTTTGATAGCTTTTTTCAGCTAGCGCATTTTTAATCGTTAAAGTTTCTAACTCATCTACAATAGGTGTTTCGGTAAATATTTTTTGTGCAATACGTTTAAAGACTGGTCCAGAAACATCTGCACCATAATATCCCTTTTTAACACTTGGTTTATGTATAATAACGATACACGAGTATTTTGGGTTTTCGGCAGGAAAATACCCCGCAAATGATGACACATACCTTGGATTTTCACTCCAGTCTTTCATCCAATATTCGGACTTAGCAGTTCCTGTTTTTCCAGCCATGGAGAAATACGGCGAATACAACGACCTCCCGGTACCTCTTTCTACTACATGTTTTAAAATATCTTGCATTTGATACAGGGTTTCCTCGGAGCATATTCTATTATTTACCACCTGCTTGTCAAATTTTTCAACCTCTCTATTAAGCTCTTTCACTTCTTTAATAAATCGAGGCTTCACCATAACACCATCATTCGCAATAGCATTATAAAATGTTAATGTTTGCAATGGGGTTAAACGCAGGTTATATCCATATGCCATAGAAGGCAATGCATTTTTACTCCACAGCTTGTCTCCTGGTTTAGGAATAACTGGTTTCCCTTCCCCAATAATAGGCAAGCCTATTGGTTTATCTAACCCCCAAGAACTTAAACGAGATAGGAACTTTTCTGGATTTTTTGAATAATTATCATCTACCAAAGTTGCCATTCCAATATTAGAAGACACCTCTAAAGTTCTTGCAACAGATATTTTACCATAGCCACCATGTTTAGAATCTGTAATATATCTTCGATAAAATTGCTTACGTCCTTTTTTAGTGTCTATAACTGTTGCCGTATCAACCACCTTATCTTCTAGCGCCACCATAAGCGCCATGGTTTTAAATGTAGACCCTGGTTCGTGCGATTCCCAAACGGCATAGTTTCGTTTTTCGTAATAATTCCCATTTTCTGTTCTCGCTAGGTTTGATATCGCTCTAACCTCTCCTGTTTTAACCTCCATAACAACCACACAACCATGCTCGGCTTTATAATACTCTAATTGTTGTAACAAAGAATGGTGCGCAATGTCTTGTATATTACTACTAATGGTAGTATAAACATCGTAACCGTCCTTTGGCTCAACTTGATTATAATCTACAATAGGCTTCCATTGTCCTTTCCCTATGCGTTGCTTTAAACGTTTACCATCAACGCCTCTTAAATATTTAGCACCAAAAGCACCATCTAATCCTGGCCGGGTGACATTCCCTTCTTCATCTACTCTTTCGTAACCAATGGTTCTTTGCGCTACGCCACCCATTGGATATTCGCGCTTAGTGGTTTGCTCGACTATTAATCCGCCTTTAAACGCCCCCAAGTTCAATAAAGGAAAACTTCTAAATCGCATATAATCGGAATACCCTACATTTCTCACAAGCGGATAATACCTGTTTTTAACCGCTCTTGCATGTCGTAGTTTTTTCTGATAATAAGCTGAAGACTTTCCGGAATATACCGAAAGCGAATCGCAAAGCCCTTTTATGTTTTCTTCAAATCGTTTGTTTGTTGGCGTTACCGCATCGATAAGAATATCGTATTTTGGTATTGATGTTGCTAAAAGATTACCATCTACAGAGTAAATATTTCCTCTATTCGCTGGAATAACCACATTTTTCACCAAACGGTCATCGGCCATACTTTTGTATTCATCGCCATGAACTAATTGAATTGTTAACAATTTAAACACAATTAGTAGCGCGAAGATGAACATACATCCCGCAATAAAATACAACCGATTTAATATGTTCTTCTCGTTTACTGCCAAGTTGAACTATTTACTAGATTTAACTATAATTTTTGTTGGCGGGATTTCTGAAATATAAATCCCCTTCTCTTTCATTTTTAACTCTACAACAGTCTCTTTTTTCAACCGCATTAACTCGCTTCTCCCTTCTACAAACATGGAGTGCAGCTCTTTCACCTCATCTTTAAGCTTTGCTATATCGTGCACTTTCCTATCTGCGCTGTGTGAACTCGCTATCATTACCAAAGCCAGCAACGATAAAAACAAAATCATACGCCAGTTTTTAAAAGCATCTTCACTTACTAGAAACTTCCCTTTTAATATGTTATGAAGTCTACTTTTCACTTAACGGCACCTTTTCTGCTATTCGTAATTTTGCACTTCTTGCACGGCTATTCATTGCAATCTCTTCTCTTGAAGGCACGATTAACTTCCCTACTTTTTTTAAAGGCACTTCAAAATTGCCATATATATCACGCTCTGGCTCTCCTTCAAACATGCCATTTCTTATAAATCGCTTTACTAAACGGTCCTCTAACGAGTGATACGAAATCACACTTAAGCGTCCATGAGGCTTTAAAAGTTGCGGCACTTGAATTAAAAACTCCTTAATAACTTCAAGCTCTTGATTTACCTCAATTCGAATAGCTTGATATATTTGAGCCAGTATTTTATTCTCTTTTTTATGCCCTAAAAACTTTGCTAACGCTTGCTTTAAACGCTCTCCTGTTTTTATTTCTTGATCTTTTCTAAAATGAACAATACTTCTTGCCATTGCTGGTGCTTGACGCAATTCTCCATATTGCTTTAAAACAGATGCTAAATGTTTTTCTTCATACTCATTAACCACATGAAATGCCGATAATTTATCGTTTTGATTCATTCGCATATCTAACTCTGCATCAAATCTTGTTGAAAACCCACGCTCCGGCTTGTCGAACTGGTGTGATGACACACCAAAATCGGCTAAAACACCATCTACTTTCTTTACACCATAAAGCCTCAAGAAGCGATTCATGTATCTAAAATTTTCATTAATCAACGTAAATCTATCATCCTCAATTTCATTTTTTAACGCATCTAAATCCTGATCGAAAGCAAACAATTTCCCTTTCTCTCCCAAACGCTTTAAAATCTCCCTACTATGTCCACCGCCACCAAAGGTTACATCCACATAAACACCATCTTCTTGAATGTTTAATCCATCAACGGTTTCTTTAAGCAACACTGGATTATGATATTCCATCTTCCTCGTCTTGACCCATTACTTCTTCAGCTAAATCAGCAAAGTCCATTGCCGCATCATCAATAGCAGTTTCATAGCGTTCTTTATCCCAAATTTCAAGAATATTAACCGCCGATGAAACCACTGTATTTTTTGAAATCCCCGCAAAAACAACTAAGTCCTTAGGGATTAACAAACGCCCTGTACTATCCACCTCCACCAGCTTAACACCAGCTGTAAAGCGCCTAATAAAATCGTTATTCTTTTTCTTAAAACGATTTAGCTTGTTTACTTTCTGCATTAACAATTCCCACTCTGCCATTGGATAAAGCTCCAAGCAAGGCTGAAACACCGCCCGCTTTAAAACAAACCCATCCTGAAGCACGTCTGCCAACTGCTTTTTTAGCGCAGCAGGAAGCATGAGCCTTCCTTTGGCATCAGCTTTACATTCGTATGTTCCTATTAATGAGTTCAAAAGCAGTTCGATCTTTGAAATTCAAATATATCGAAAAATATACCACATTTTACCACATTTTACCACTTTGTTGATAATTTTTCGATTAACCGCAGGAATATGTCGTTTTTATCTCAATGAAAATTTCTTTAAACACTGATTTTCAAACACCTTAAAGCTGTAAAAAGGCACCCTAAACTATTTATTAACAGCTTTAAAAGAAATAACAAAAACACCGAAACCAATAATTGTAGATTTTTTGAATGATTTGACTATATTTGTTTTTTACGAAAAGACTAACTGATTAATGGCGCATAGACTAAAAAAAGAGAAAGATTACAGCTACATAGAAGTCGGAGAAGGCACACCTATTATCGTGCTTCATGGGTTGATGGGCGGATTAAGTAATTTCGACTCTGTTACTTCACACTTTAGCCAAAAAGGGTATAAAGTTATTATTCCTGAACTCCCTATATACACCATGTCCTTATTAAAAACCAATGTAAAAAGCTTTGCCAAGTATTTACATGATTTTATTGAATTCAAAGGATTTGATGAAGTTATTTTATTAGGTAACTCGCTTGGTGGACACATAGGTCTTTACCACACAAAAATGTTTCCTAAAAAAGTCAAAGCTCTTATTATAACTGGAAGTTCGGGGCTTTATGAAAGCGCTATGGGAAGTGGCTACACAAAACGTAGCGATTACGAAGTTATTAAAAAGAAAGCGCAAGATGTATTTTACGATCCTGAAGTTGCTACTAAAGAGATTGTAGACGAAGTTTACGAAACGGTTAACGACCGAAATAAACTAATAAAAACACTTGCCATTGCTAAAAGTGCGATTAGACACAACATGTCTAAAGACCTCCCAAATATGCATACACCAACTTGTATTATTTGGGGCAAAAACGATACGGTAACACCTCCTGAAGTGGCCGAAGAATTTAACGAGCTTTTACCAGATTCTGATTTATTTTGGATAGACAAATGTGGTCACGCTGCTATGATGGAACACCCAGAAGAATTTAATAGTATTCTTGAAAAGTGGCTTACAAAAAGGCAGTTTTAAAAAAGCAACCATGGAAATTAAAACAGCAGAGTTTGTTATAAGTAATTCTGAAGTCAGTAAATGTCCAAATACAAATTTACCGGAGTACGCTTTTATTGGACGAAGTAACGTAGGCAAGTCGTCGTTGATAAATATGCTTACTAACCGAAAAAAGCTCGCCAAAACCTCTGGAAAACCTGGAAAAACACAATTAATTAATCACTTTTTAATTAATAAAAATTGGCATTTAGTTGATTTACCCGGTTATGGCTATGCGCGAGTTTCAAAGAGCACTAAAAAAACATTTCAAAAGTTTATTACACAGTATTTTGAAAAACGCAAACAACTGGTTAGCGCCTTTGTTTTAGTAGATATTAGACATAAACCTCAGCCAATCGATTTAGAATTCATGCAATGGCTAGGCGAAAACATGATTCCGTTTTCTATTATTTTCACAAAGGCTGATAAACTAAGACCTAAAGCCATAGAAAACCATATTAACGATTACAGAACCATCATGCTAGAATACTGGGAGGAGATGCCAAACCACTTTATAACTTCCTCTACAAAAGATATGGGTAAAGATGAGCTTTTAAATTATATTGAGGATATTAATAATTCTATTAAACCTTCTTAACCTTTAATAACCTTTTTAAGTTTTCACTTCCAAAGCATCTCGCAATGCATTTCCTATAAGCATAAACGCCATAACCAAACTCATAATACACAATCCAGGAATTAATGCTAAATAAGGTTTCCCAAGAATAATATAATTATAGTGATCTTTTATCATAGCGCCCCAACTTGCCATTGGTGGTTGTGCGCCAATCCCTAAAAAACTCAATCCGCTTTCAATTAAAATGGCTGCTGCAAAATTAGCAGCTGAAATTACAATAACTGGCGCCATAATATTAGGTAATATATGCTTAAGTATTATTCTAACGTCTTTATACCCCAAAGCTTTTGCTGCCGTTATATACTGCATATTTTTCGCACTCATTACTTGCCCTCTAACCACACGTGCCACTTCTACCCACATGGTTAACCCAACTGCTATAAAAACTTGCCAAAACCCTTTGCCTAATGCTAAGGTTATTGCTATTACTAACAGTAATGTAGGTATAGACCATGTTACATTTATTAACCACATAATTACAGCATCAACTTTACCGCCATAATACCCAGCAAGGCTTCCTAATAAAATGCCCACAACTAAAGAAATAAAGACCGCTACAAAACCGATAAAAAAAGAAATTCTTGCGCCTACTAAAATACGGCTTAACATATCTCTTCCATATTTATCAGTCCCAAAAAGAAAGGTTTTTTGTTTCACATAAGGTTTTAACTTTCCTGAAGAGAATACGATGTGCTTTTCTTCTGCCTCTAATCCATCAGATACATATTCTTTATAAAAAAGCGTGTCGTTTTGTATGTTATAATATGAAATAGGAATTTCTTCATCTAAATTTTTCACTCCAAAAAACCATTCATTAAAAGTATTTTGATTTGTATTTACTGCCGATGGAACAGTTAACATATCAACTTTAAATCCAGGATTTTTTGAATGTATAGAAAGATGCATTTGGTTTGCATGCTCCGAATTATCTGGCGCAACAACGTAAGCAAATATTGAAATTAGCCCTATTAGAACCACAAATAGGAAACTAAAAACGCCCCAAAAATTACGTTTGAATTTTTGGAGCGCTAATGCTGTTAATGAATTTGATTCGCGACTCATAAAAGTCTTAGTCCTTTACCGTAGCTACTTTATTTATAGAGTAGGAAAGCTTTAAGTCTTCTAAAACATTCAAGGCCTCTTCTATGTACACGTCTTTACTCAAGCTTTTATGCCAACGATCGCGTTTATCTTTTAAAACGGTGTCTTTTAAAAACATATTTTGCTCGTAAGGTAACGACTCAAACGTCAAGTTTGTTTTGTAATCGTTAAGTTTATCAAAACGCTCAGCTATTTTTTCGTTTTCATCTAGTTTAGCTTTATAAGCATTATAATTTAATGAATGATGCGTTTCATCCATTCGTTCTTTAACCCATAAAGCGTTTTCATTAATAAGTTTTAGCTGCTCATTATTAATCATACGTTGTTCGCTGTTTTTAATAGCGTTGTCATAATCGTAATAATTATCCCAATAGGTATGTTCTACAGAAGCAATTTTATCGTATGGTAATGGATTTTCCTGATCTTTCTCTCCTATATCAATGTAAGAATATCTATCTGGCACAACAACATCACTTTTAACACCTTCCAATTGTGTCGATCCGCCACTTACACGATAAAACTTTTGTGTGGTTAATTTAAGCGCGCCTAAATCGCCATTTCTATTGTTTTTAACAATTCGGTTTAAGTCAAAAATATTTTGCACCGTTCCTTTGCCATAGGTTTGTCTGCTTCCTATAATAATAGCTCTTTTATAATCTTGCATGGCTGCTGCTAAAATCTCTGATGCTGAGGCTGACAGTTCGTTTACCATAATAACTAAAGGTCCATCCCAAATAATAGATTTGTCTTTATCTTTTAAAACCTCTTTAGGTTCGCCTGTAGATCTTACTTGAACAATTGGACCGTCTTTTATAAACAATCCAGCAATATCTACAACGGTTTGTAGTGAACCACCTCCATTATTTCTTAAGTCTAACACCAAGCCTTCCATACCAGCTTCTTTAAGGCGTTCGATTTCTTTTTTAATATCTGAAGCAGCATTTCTGTTTTTGTAATTTTCAAAATCCACATAAAACTTAGGCAGATTAATTACCGCAAATGTTTTATCGTTTTTCTTAACTATAGACGATTTGGCATAAGTTTCTTCTAGTTCTACAACATCTCTAGTTATAGTGATATCTTCCACCGTTCCATCTACTTTTTTTACTGTTAAAATTACCTTAGTGCCTTTAGGACCTTTAATTAATTTTATGGCGTCGTCTAATCGCATGCCAACAATATTTACTGGCTGATCTTCATCTTCTTGACGTACTTTCATAATAACATCGCCAACTTCCAGTTCTTTCCCTCGCCATGCTGGCCCACCAGAAATAAGCTCGACTATTTTGGTGTTATCCATACGCTTTTGAAGTCTCGCCCCTATACCTTCCAATTTCCCAGACATTTGTTGATCGAAACGATCTTTATCTTCTGGAGCAAAATAAAAGGTATGCGGATCGAACTCTTCAACAATTGAATTAACATACATAGCAAACCAATCTTTTCGTTGTAAATCGTCTATATAGTCATTAAAATACAAATCGATAGACTCTAAGGTTTCCTCTCTGGCTTCCTTTTCTATTTCAGCTGCTGATTTTTTTACAACTTTTTCTGAAGCATCAGATTCATCTTCCTCTAAGTTTTTCTGCTCTTGCATTAAGGCATCGTAATTAGCTAAGTTGCTAAATTTAAGCTGTTTTCTCCAACGCTCTTTTAATTGGCGACTATTTTTTGCATAATCTTGATTTTCGTAATCAGAACTATAGGCTTCATCTACCGAATAATCAAAAGGCTTCTCTAAAACATCTTTATAAATAACTTTAGCTTCTTCAATGCGTTTCATTAACCGTTCGTTGGTTAAGTTAAAGAACGAAATATCAAACTGTTTTAATTGATCGTCTATTTGATACTTATAGGCTTCAAATTCCTTAATATCTGATTTTAGAAAATAACGTTTTAGTGGGTCTATCTGGTCTAAATAATCTTGGTAAACCTCTTCAGAAAAACTATCGTTTAACTCTTTAGGGTCGAAATGTCCGCGTTCAAGCACATAAGTAATCACCTGAACTAATAATTTGTCTCTATCAGGGTTATCGAAGGTTTTAGACGTAAAGCTGCATGATGCGAATGCTAACAACAACACCAACATCAAAATTTTATAATTTCTTCTCATAAGTCTTATCATCATTTTTTACACTAATTTGGCTTAATAAAAAGGCCGGAAAACTTATATTAAATTAAGTTTATAAGATTACTAAATTAAAGAAAAAACCATGCCAATAAAACCTATTGGCACTAATTTTTTGTTAAACAAGATAAAATCATAGTTTACAATAGATTTTATGTATTTTAGCTTGATAAATTAAATGCCTTTAAAATGCCCAAAAAACCTCTTATACTAGTCACTAATGATGATGGCATAACAGCTCCTGGTATTCGCACATTAATTACTGCCATGAAAACTATAGGCGAGGTTGTTGTTGTTGCACCAGATAGCCCACAAAGCGGTATGGGACACGCCATAACAGTAAATTCTACATTACATTTAGAACGTGTTACTATAGACGATGGTTCGCAAACTGAGTATAGTTGTTCTGGCACACCTGCTGATTGTGTAAAACTTGCTGTTAGAGAAATTTTAAACCGTAAGCCCGACATTTGTGTTTCTGGCATAAATCATGGTTCTAACTCCTCAATCAACGTTATTTATTCTGGCACCATGAGTGCTGCTTTAGAAGCAGGTATAGAAGGCATTCCCGCTATTGGGTTTTCGTTATGCGACTATAATTACAATGCTAATTTTGAAGCCGCCAAACATTTTGCCACTAAAATTGTTAAAAAAGCGCTAAACGAAGGTATTCCTAAAGATACTGTATTAAATGTTAATTTTCCAAACACACCTTTTAATGACATTAAAGGCATAAAAGTGTGCAGACAAGCCAAAGCTAATTGGGTTGAAGAATTTGACAAACGACAAACACCTCTTGGCAAAGATTATTATTGGCTAACAGGAAAATTTGTTAATCTTGACAATGGTGAAGATACCGATGAATGGGCTTTAAACAACAATTATGTTTCTATTGTTCCTGTACAATTTGATTTAACTGCACATCATACTATTCAAACTTTAAACTCGTGGAATTTTAATGAATAAAAAAGATATTATTATCGGATTCGTAGTTGGCTTAATTGCCAATATAATTGGTTTATTTATGGCTACATTATTTTATAATAGCAACCGTCCGTTTTGGGAAACACTAAACGCCGCTATTTCTCATGGCTCGATTAGTCAATTAATTAGTTTTGGTGCTGTTTTAAATCTATTAGCTTTTTTTATATTTTTAAAAAAGAAACAAGAATACCGAGCAAGAGGCGTTTTGTTAGCTACTCTTTTTGCAGCTGTTTTAACGTTTATCATTAAATTCTTATAAGCATTTTAAATAATGAAGTACTACATTATTGCAGGCGAAGCTTCGGGAGATTTACATGGCTCCAACCTAATGAAAGCATTACTTAAACAAGATGTTAATGCCGAGTTTAGGTTTTGGGGTGGCGACTTAATGCAAAATGTAAGCGACAACTTAATCAAACATTATAAAGATTTAGCGTTTATGGGGTTTGTAGAAGTTATTATGAACCTAAGAACCATAACCAAAAATCTGTCGTTCTGTAAAAAAGATATTGAAGCATATCATCCAGATGTTATTATTTTTATTGATTATCCAGGATTTAATCTTCGTATTGCTAAATGGGCTAAAGCCTTAGGCTACAAAACACACTATTACATTTCACCTCAAATTTGGGCATGGAAAGAAAACAGAATTAAAGCCATTAAAAGAGATATTGATGAAATGTATGTGATTCTTCCGTTTGAAAAAGACTTTTACGAGAAAAAACATGGGTTTCCTGTTCATTTTGTTGGTCATCCATTAATAGATGCTATTTCCAATAGAACTCAAATTGATGAATACGATTTTCGCGCGAAACACGAATTAAACGAAAAGCCCATCATCGCTTTACTACCCGGAAGCCGGAAGCAAGAAATTAAAAAAATGCTCTCGGTTATGCTTGACGTTAGTAACGACTATCCAAACTATCAATTTGTTATTGCTGGAGCTCCAAGTCAAGACTACGAGTTTTACAAACCATTTCTTAAAAAATCTAATGTCCACTTTGTTTCTAACAGAACTTACGATTTATTAAGTGTTTCCACAGCAGCCTTAGTAACTTCTGGAACGGCAACTTTAGAAACGGCCTTATTTAAAGTTCCCGAAGTTGTTTGCTATAAAGGTAGTTGGATTTCATATCAAATTGGAAAACGATTGGTTAAACACATTAAATACATTTCTTTAGTTAACCTTATTATGGATAAAGAAGTGGTTACCGAGTTAATTCAAAACGACTTTAATAAAAAACGATTAAAAGCTGAACTTGATCTTATTTTAGACGACTATGAGCGCACTAAGTTTTTTATAAACTATTATGAGCTTGAGAAAAAATTAGGCGGAAAAGGCGCCAGTAAAAAAACAGCTCAACTCATCTACGAAAAGATTTCTTAATTCATGAAGAACACATTTTACCTGTTGTGTATTGTGGCACTTACTTTAGTTTCCTGTAAGTCAACCAAAGGCACCAAAGTAGTTACAAAAAAAAGTAAGCATACAACTACTAAAAATAGCTCTCCCAAAACAACTACGACTACTTCATCTAAAACTTATACAGCTTCTACAAGCTCGAATACAACTATAAATAATATTATAGCTGAAGCCGAAACTTACCATGGAGTTAGGTATAAATATGGCGGTAACACAAAACGCGGCATGGATTGTTCTGGGCTTGTTACTACAGCTTTTAAAAGTGAAGATATTCTATTACCAAGAACAACCTCTAGTTTATCTACTCATGGCAATTGGATTGATTTAAAAGATGTCCAAAAAGGCGATTTACTCTTTTTTGCGACAAGAAAAAATAGTCGTAAAGTTAACCACGTAGGGATTGTAACAAATACGCGACCAGGTTATGTGGAGTTTATTCACTCTACGACTAGTCGTGGTGTTATTACGTCTAAGCTTTCTGAAAAATATTGGTATTTTGCTTTTGTACAAGCCAGACGCGTCCTATAACATATATTAATCTTATTTTTAGTAACTTAACGCATGAAGTTGCTAGATTTTGTTATTGTAAGATTACTTCTTGTACTAATTATAGGTATTTCTGCAGGTGTTTTTCTAAACATCTCTAATCATCTTACATATCTAATTCTTGGTTTAAGTTTCTCTCTTTTCATACTAACTTATTTCATTAGCAAACATTTATTTAAGAAAACTATTTGGTTTGGCTTAATAAGCTATTTCACAACGTTCTTCCTAGGGATGGCTACAGTAAACTTTCATAATGAAAAAATGTCGCAAAATCATTATGTTCACCTAATAAAAACTAATCGCAACGAAGTTTCTACAGTAACATTTAAAATTAGAGAAGTACTTAAACCAGGAGCCTATTACAACAAATACATCGCTAATGTTCTTACTATTAACGACAAACCAGTTATTGGTAAAATACTACTTAATGTTGCAAAAGATAGCATACAAAATAACGCTATACATGTTGATGCCGTTTATACCTCAAGAACCAGCTTAAAACAAATTAACGAACCATTAAATCCATTTCAATTTAACTATAAAGAATATTTAGAAAAATCGTACGTATACCATCAAATATTTAGTAGTAATAAGAATCTTATAAAGCTTGACACATTACACAAAACATCTATTTATGGTATCGCTTACAAAATAAGGCGACAGATAAATAAACAACTTAAACACTATGAATTTAACCAAGACGTACTCGCTATAACCAATGCCCTTTTGTTAGGACAACGACAACATATTAATAAAGACATTTATACTAATTACACCCATGCTGGCGCAGTTCATATTTTAGCTGTTTCTGGATTACATGTTGGTATCGTTTTACTTATTTTAAATTTTGTTTTACGCCTATTAGAGTATTTAAAACAGGGAAAATTTATTAAAATAATAGTTATTTTATTGTGTTTATGGAGTTTTGCTATAATTGCAGGATTATCGGCTTCTGTTGTGAGAGCTGTTACTATGTTTACGGCTGTGGCAATTTCTATAAACTTGAGAAAACCCACTAACATTTACAATATTTTAGCTATCTCGGCTTTTATTTTACTTTTAGTAAAACCCCTATTTTTATTTGATGTTGGTTTTCAATTAAGTTACTTAGCCGTTATTGCTATTGTAGCATTTCAACCTGTTTTTTACAACCTCTATACACCAAAATGGGCTTTTGATAAACTTATGTGGAACGTTATTACCGTTTCATTTGCAGCACAACTAGGCGTTGCGCCAATTGCTTTGTTTTATTTTCATCAATTTCCAGGGCTGTTTTTTATTTCAAACATTGTAATTATTCCGTTTTTAGGATGTATTCTAGCCCTTGGCATTTTAATTATATTTTTTGCTTTAGTAAACATTAATATCCCGCTATTGCCCGACATATATAGTTGGCTTATTTCCCAAATAAATAAGTTAGTGGCTTGGGTAGCTAAACAAGAAGCCTTCTTTTTTGATGATATTTCTTTTGAATTTCCTCAAGTTATTGCAACGTATTTACTAATCGTGGTTTCTTATTTCCTAATTACTTCAAAAAACAAATCTAACTTAGTTATCCCTTTTTTAATAAGCGTGTTAATATTACAACTAACGTTTCTCTACGAAAAATACCACACAAGCACCCATGAGTTTATTGTGTTTCATAAAAGCAGACATAGTATAATAGGAAAAAAGTCGAATGATTTGCTAACCATTAATCACAACCTAAAATCAGAAGCCATCAAAACGCAAAAGTTTCTTAAAAACTACCGGGTTGGTGCACATATTTCTATGACAGAATATGATTCCATAAATCCTATTTATCAAATAAATGACCAACTACTTCTTATTGTTGATAGCATAGGAGTTTACAACACTAAGACACTAATTCCTGATATTATTTTACTAAGAAACTCGCCTAAAATAAACTTAACTCGTTTAATAGACTCGATTAAACCCAAACTTATTATTGCAGATGGTAGCAATTACAAGTCTTATGTGGCACGCTGGAAAACAACCTGTAAAAAACAAAAACTCCCTTTCCATTATACTTATGAAAAAGGAGCTTTTATTTTAAAACATCAACCTAAAATTAATTACTAAACTCAGGTTTAAATGCTTTATAATACGCATTAAATTTTTCTTGCGTATTCATATCGGTATGCTTATTGTCTTTAAATAGTTTTAAATACAACTCTAATTGTTGTGGCGTTTTATAGCCAATAATTGGCGCTAACAAATTGGCATTTTCATCAAGAAATACCAATGTTGGATACGACCTTATACTAAAATATCGTGATAATTGATGCGGTGAATTACGTCTGTTGGCTTTTGCAGGATCGTAATTAGGGTTTGTAAATGTGTTGTCCTTAAACGTTATCTCTTCATTTCCTTCGGCATTAAACTTTACCGCATAATAATGTTCATTAATATAGGCAGCAACATCTTTATTGCTAAAGGTGTTTCTATCTAACATTTTACATGGACCACACCATTTGGTATAAGCATCTAAAATGATTTTTTTTGGATTTTTCTTTTGAAGTTCTACAGCCTCTTCTAAAGACACCCAATTAATTTCTTGTGCCCAAAGATTCCCGACAAACAGTAGTGAAACGATTAGAATTGTAATATGTGTTCTCATAGTTTTTTTGTTGCAAAAGTTGTTCCTAACTTACAAAAAATGCTCCAAGAATGGAGCATTTTATTTTTTTTTAACGGTTTTATAGTTTAACGCACACCATGCATTAATTTTTTCATCACAGGATTTAAAGCCCATACAAGTAGTCCAGCTACAAGCGGTACAATGGTAAAAATTAAGAAGAATGTAGAAAGACTATACTCTTTTGTAATGTTTTCAATTTGTCCTCCTAGTACAGCGGCTAGCTTATTACCTATAGCGATGGCCAAATACCACATACCAAACATAAGGGCAATCATTCTTGCCGGCACTAATTTACTTACATAAGACAGTCCTACAGGAGATAAACATAATTCTCCTAAAGTATGGAACAAGTAAGCTAGAATTAACCATATCATACTTACCTTAACACCTTCTTCTATTCCATAAGACCCGAAAGCTAACAACCCGAACCCTATCGCCATAACAATAAGTCCTAAAGCATATTTTGATGCAGCAGAAGGATTGTATTTACTTTCAAACCACTTTGAAAATAATGAGGCAAACACAATAATAAAGAATGAATTTAAAATACTAAACCATGATACGGTAATCTCAGAAACTTCTGCTGTAAATTCTCTTTGTAACATCCAGGCAACAATACCCCACATAAATAGAAAACAGATTACCAAAACAATGTTTGAATAAGGTATTTTCCGGAATGTTTTCTTCCATAAATCATACAACACATACGTAATTATTAATAAAGGAATCACGGTTAGTAAGGCATTTACTACATTAAAAGCCATGGCAGAGTTTCCTTCTAACACTCTATCCACATTATCTCTAGCAAATAATACTAAAGATGAAGCGCCTTGCTCAAACGATAACCAGAAAAATACTGTAAAAAAGGCAAACACTATAAAGGCAATCATACGATCCCTTACTATGGCTGAGTATCTTAAAATACGCCCTATAACTAAAAATAAGAATAATGCTAATGCAAATAAAACCGCTGTATATTGTCCTTCGAAACCACCCATTTCTAATGCAGAAAACATATCTATTCCAGCAATTTTAGACATTGGGTCATTAATAGCATAACCCAATCCAACCACCGAACATATAACGATTAAAATTTTATCTAAAGTTGTAAACGGGTTTGGTTTTTCGACCTCTTCTTCCTCATCTATTTCAGCTATAGAATTATCGGCGTCTTGTACATCTTCAACTTCATGAACCTTGGTAGGTTTAACGCCTATTTTGCCAAATAAGTTTTTAGAGAAGTAAAACTGAAGTGTTCCTAATAACATAAAAATACCGGCTAGACCAAATCCGTAAGACCACCCTATTTTCTCGGCTAAATAACCACAAAGCATCATTCCAAAGAATGCGCCTGCATTTACACCCATATAAAAAATGGTATAAGCACCATCTTTCTTTTCGGGATGCTTTTTATACATTTCTGAAATAATAGAGGTAATATTTGGCTTAAAAAAACCTGTACCTATAACTAACAATCCTAGGCCTAGGTATAGCGAAAACTCCGTTTCTAGAGCCATAGACGCATGACCTAAGGTCATAACTAAAGCCCCTATTACAACAGCCCAACGATAGCCTGTAAGCTTATCTGCTATAATCCCACCTACAATAGGTGTGATATATAAAAGCATGGCATAAGTACCAAAAAGTGCTCCGGCATTTTCTGCCGACCATCCCCAACCAGGGTTAGCACCTACTACAGCATACGTTAAAAAGTTTACCAAAAGCACACGCATTCCGTAAAACGAAAAACGCTCCCACATTTCGGTAAAAAACAATACAAAAAGGCCTGCTGGGTGACCTAAGACTTTATCCTTAAATAAATTTTCTGCGTCGGTATTCATAATTGGTTAGATTGTTATTAGTTAATTTTTTCATCGGCTAGTTCGTACCCTTCAGGAAGCTCGTCGTTCATATCTCTTTCATCATCTTCAACTCCATGGGTTAGAACTTCTAATTTTTTTCTGAATAACATTACTATTGCGCCAAAAGCAATACAAAATACTGCGATTCCAGTAAATATGGTAAATTCACCAAACTTTGATGCTGATTCACCTAATAATCCAGCTAACTTGTTACCAAGTCCTGTCATTGCAAAAAATACCCCCATCATTAAAGAGGCGTATTTTAAAGGTGCTAATTTGGTAATATAAGACAATGCTACTGGTGATATACACAGCTCTCCTACAGTATGAAATAAATAAGCTAGCACCAACCAATACATAGCAGAAGTTCCTGTACTTTCTAATTGAGCAGAAGCTGCAGACATAAAGAAAAAGCCAGTTCCCATAATAATTAAACCAATAATCATTTTAAATAATGATGTTGCTACTTTTCCTTCCAACTTTCTTTTTGCCCAAAACCCTGCTACGGTAGTTCCAAGAAAAATAATAAACATGGCGTTTAAAGATTGAAACCAAGAGGCAGGAACTTCCCAGCCCATCAACATCCTATTAGTATTATCCATAGCATAAATATTCATAAGACCTCCTGCTTGTTCAAAAGCGCCCCAAAACACAATTACCAATAAAAAAGAGATAAGCAATACGACTATTCTATCTTTTTCTATTTTGGTTAATGGTCTATTCATGGCTTCTTTATCTTCTGCATTTTCAGAGGTTCCTATAAAATTCCCAACATACTTTAAATGCTTTTGTCCTAAGACGTATTGCAATAAACCTAAAGCCATTCCAATACCTGCTAATCCAAAGCCATAATGCCAACCATGAACTTCACCAACATAACCAACTATTAAACTAGATAAAAATGCCCCTACATTAATTCCTATGTAAAAAATGGTAAACCCTTTATCTCGTCTAATGTCTCCTTTTTTGTATAAACCACCAACCATAGTAGAAATGTTTGGTTTTAACATACCAACTCCAGCAATAATTAACCCAAGCCCTGTATAGAATGCCCACATTTCTTCGATAGCCAAAACACTATGACCTGCGACTAATAGGATTCCTCCATATAACACCGATTTTTTCTGCCCTAATAGTTTATCAGCAATCCATCCGCCAGGGATAGAAGCTACATAAACTAGCATAGTGTACCATCCATAAAGCGCTAAAGCTTCAGCATTGGTCCATCCTAAACCAGCATTTTCATCGGTTGTTTGAGCTACTAAATAGAGCACCAGAATAGCACGCATTCCGTAGTAAGAAAAACGCTCCCACATCTCTGTAAAAAACAAAACGTACAATCCTACCGGGTGTCCAAATAGTTCTTTTTGTTTTATTGTATTTCCCTGAGTTGACATATATAGTTGTATTAGTTAGTTATTCGTTTTTTATGATTTTATGTTTACTTCATCCTCATCTAGCTGATTTTGAATCTTATCTCCTAAAGTTTTATCGATAAAGTTGGTCATTTTTTTATACAAATGTAACCTTGTATTACCTCCATAAATACTATGGTTTTTATCTGGATAAATCATCCATTCAAATTGTTTATCGGCTTGTATTAAGGCTTCCACCATACGCATGGTATTTTGTAAATGCACATTATCATCTGCCGAACCGTGTATTAGTAAAAAGTCTCCTTTTAACTTGTCTACATGACTTAATGGCGAATTATTATCGTAACCACCTGGGTTTTCTTGTGGCGTGGTCATGTAACGTTCTGTATAAACAGAGTCGTAAAACCTCCAACTCGTTACAGGGGCAACAGCAATAGCCATTTTAAACACATCGTTACCTTTAAACAAGGCATTGCTACTCATAAAGCCACCGTAACTCCATCCCCAAATTCCAATTCTAGAAGCATCAATGTAAGAACGTTCGCCTAATTTTTTAGCGGCTGCTATTTGGTCTTCTACTTCGTATTTCCCTAGTTGTTTTTGAGTTACTTTTTTAAATTCAGCACCTTTATAACCTGTTCCACGACCATCAACACAGGCTACAATATAACCTTTTTGTGCTAACATTTGGTACCAATAATCGTTTGAGCTATTCCAGCGGTTTGCAACTTGTTGCGATCCAGGTCCCGAATACTGGTACATAAATAAGGGATACTGCTTATTTTCATCAAAATCGGCAGGCTTAATTAGCCACATATTTAAGTCGTTACCATTTACGTTTATAGTTGTGAATTCTTTTTCAGATGTTTTATAATTTAAAACTTTACTAGCTAATTTATCATTGTCTTTAATACTCTTAATGACATCGCCAGACTCAGCGTTGTTTAATGTATATTCTGGTGGTGTCGTGGCACTAGAAAAGGTGTTTATAAAGTAAGAGAAATCGGCACTAAATGCAGCGCTGTTTGTACCTGTACTTTTTGTTAACCGCTCTTTGCTTCTACCGTTCAATTTTATTGAATACACATCTCTATTGATAGAACCATTTTCTGTAGATTGATAAAATATTTTTTTCGATTTTTCATCATATCCATAATAGGCAGTTACTTCCCATGTTCCGTTAGTTACTTGGTTAATTAAATCGCCTTCTTTACTGTAGTGATATATATGATTAAACCCATCTTTTTCACTTGTCCAAATAAAGCTATTATCATTCAAAAATGTAAGGTTATCTGTAATATCTACATACGCTTTGTCGGTTTCTGCAAGCACTAACTTTGCGGTATCTTTTTTAGTATTAATAAACCATAAATCTAGTTCGTTTTGATGACGATTCATGTATTGTGCGCTTAATACATCTTCATTTTCAGACCATTTAATTCTAGGAATATAAAAATCGTTATATGTTTTTCCTACGTTAATTTCGGCAAGTGTTTCTTTATTCACATCATACAAATGAAGGGATACAACAGAATTGGCCTCTCCTGCTTTTGGGTATTTAAACTCTTGTTCTTCTGGATAAAGTTGTGTACCAAAAACATCCATAGAGAATTGTGGTACATTAGTTTCATCAAACCTAATAAAGACTATTCTATCGCTTGATTTATTCCACTCGAAAGCCCTTACAAAAGCAAATTCTTCTTCATAAACCCAATCTGTTATACCGTTTATTATTTTGTTTTTTTCACCATCAAAAGTAATCTGCTTAGTATCTCCAGAAATTAAGTCTTTAATAAAAAGATTATTGTTATACCCGTAAACTACTTTGCTACCATCTGGAGAAAAGGTTGGTTCCTGAATTCTCTTTTCGGCAATTAAAGTTACTTCTCCCGAAGTAAGGTTATAAACATAATACTTTCCTAAAGTTGAATGTCTGTAAACAGATTCTACATTGGTAGCTAAAAGCACTTTGCTCTCATCGTTACTAAAAGTATAATTGGTAAAGTAATCGATTTCTTTTATTGATGCAGAACTTACAAGTGTTTTTACTTTTGAAAGTGTTTTGTAATCGTACACATCTATAGATGTAGAACGAGAATACCTATCAAAATTTAACACAGAATATTGTTGCCCATTTTTCATAGAATGTAACGCATCCATACGTTCTGTTCTAAATGTGCCATTCCAAATTTCAGATAGGGTTATTTCTTTATTTTGTGCAGTTGCTATACATGTCGCAAAGAAGAAAAATAGCGACAAAAACCTCATAAATTTCATTAATTCTTATTTTTTTTCAAAATGATGTCAAGTTTACTAAAAAATCCTCAAAAAACCGTAGATATTAACAGTTTAATAGGCTATTTATAAGTTTAACATCTTAAGAATAGTACCCAAGAAATAGTATCTTTGTAATTAAGCTTAATTCTTTAAAAATAAAGCTGCCTTAGCTCAATCAAAATAAACAGCTTAAAAACAAACACTTAACACTCAATACGCAAGAGTTTACAATACTATGAACAAATCAATATCGGGTTTCTCAAGGTTATCTAAATCTGAAAAAATAGATTGGATTGTCGACACCTATTTTAGCCACAATGAAAATGCTAAAAACATTATTAAACAATATTGGAACACTAACGAAAAACTACAAAAACTTCACGACGAGTTTATAGAAAACACCATTACAAATTATTACTTACCGCTTGGTGTTGCTCCTAACTTTTTAATCAATGGAAAAGTTCATACTATCCCTATGGCTATTGAGGAAAGTTCGGTTGTTGCTGCAGCTAGTAAAGCGGCTAAGTTTTGGTTTGATCGTGGTGGTTTTAAAGCAGAAGTTATTTCTACCATAAAAATTGGTCAAGTTCATTTTAATTATCACGGCAACAAAACGACACTACATCAATTTTTCAATACTGTAAAACCAAAATTACTAAATGCTACCAAACACATTACCAAAAACATGCAAAAACGTGGCGGTGGTATTTTAGATATTGAATTACGTGATAAAACAGCCGATATTGATGGCTATTTTCAATTACATGTCACCTTTGAAACATTGGATGCCATGGGCGCAAATTTTATTAACTCTTGTTTAGAAGAGTTTGCCAAAACCTTTAAAGAACAAGCACTAACCTTTGCTGATTTTAATGATGATGAAAAGCACATTGAAATTATTATGAGCATACTATCAAACTATGTCCCAGAATGTTTAGTTAAGGCCGAAGTTAGTTGTCCTATTGAAAAACTCACCGAAAATAATGATATAAATCCTGAAGAATTTGCCAACAAGTTTGTTCAAGCTGTAAACATTGCCGAAGTAGAACCGTATCGTGCTGTAACACACAATAAAGGTATTATGAACGGTATTGATGCTGTTGTACTAGCCACAGGTAATGATTTTAGGGCTGTTGAGGCTGGCGTTCATGCTTACGCTGCCAAAGACGGACAATACAAAAGTTTAACACATGCCAAAATAGACAATGGACAATTCACGTTTTGGATTGAAATACCTTTAGCTTTAGGTACTGTAGGTGGTTTAACCAGTTTACATCCGTTAGTTAAATTATCTTTAGAGTTGTTACACAAACCTTCTGCTAAAGATCTTATGCAAATTGTAGCTGTTGCCGGTTTAGCTCAAAATTTTGCGGCTCTTCGTTCGTTAACAACAACAGGTATTCAAGAAGGCCACATGAAAATGCATTTAATGAATATCCTCAATCAATTTGAAGCTACCGAAAACGAAAAAAAACAACTTATTCAGTATTTTAAAAACCACACGGTAACCCATAGTGCTGTTGTAGACGCTATTGAAAAAATTCGTTCTTAATGAAAACATTTCATAGTCAAGGAAAACTCTTATTAACTGCCGAATATTTGGTATTAGATGGCGCCAAAGCTTTGGCTTTACCAACACGTTTTGGGCAATCTCTTCAGGTTAACAATAGTAAAGCTACAAATGTTATTTCATGGAAAAGTTTTGATAACAACAATACGCTTTGGTACGAAAACACATTTCGGTTAGCTAATGGAAAAGTTAAAGCTTCCAATAAAGATGAAACTACAACATGGTTGCTTTTACTATTAAACGAAGCTAAAATATTGAATCCTGATTTTTTAATCACAGGACATCGTGTAGAAAGTCACCTAACATTTCCTCGCGATTGGGGCTTAGGGTCTTCGTCTACTCTAATTAATAATATAGCGCAATGGGCTAATGTTGATCCTTTTTTACTTTCCGAGGCAACTTTTGGAGGAAGCGGTTACGATATTGCATGTGCTAGTGCTAAAACACCAATTACATATCAGTTATTTTGTAATCCCCATAAAAGTATAAATGAGCGAGCGATTTCACCTATAAACTTTAATCCAAGTTTTAAGAATCACCTGTATTTTGTTCATCTTAATAAAAAGCAGAATAGCCGTGATGGCATTAAACATTACAGAGCTAAAGACTTTAATAAAAATGACGTTATATCCAAAGTTAATAACCTAACCAATGAAATAATTTCAGCTACAAATATTTCGTTATTTAACGAATGTGTCGAGAAACATGAAGCGCTTATTGGCACTATTTTAAATGAAACCCCTATTAAAGAAAGGCTTTTTCCAGACTTTAATGGTGCGATTAAAAGTCTTGGGGCTTGGGGCGGCGATTTTATTTTAGTATCGTATTTAACAGATCCAACACCCTATTTTTCTGAGAAAGGGTACCATACTATTATTCCTTACAATAATATAATTCTATAAAAAAAGCCTCACATTTGTGAGGCTTTTTAATATATTTTAAACAGTTTTTACTGAACTGTGTTCGCTCTATTATCTTCAATCTCTGCTTGATCTTTTAAAGCGTTATATAACGTTGAGTTTACAGAGTTTACTTTTTGCTGCTCTACTTGATAAGAGAATCCTTGGTAGTTATCCATATCGGCTGCAGGAGTTTTCTTAGTCACCTCTATCATGTAAACACCTTTTTCACCATCAATTAAGTTTGATGTTTCACCTTCTTCCATTGCAAACGCTTGTCCAACTACTAATGGCTCTTGTCCTGCACCAGATATGGTTGGGTTTTTCATGTTAATTGCCATTGAAGATCTTACAGAAGTACTTTCAGCCGATGCTAAATCTTGTAATGTAGTTGCTGTAACGCGTTCTCTTATTTGTGCTGCTTTTTTCTGTTTTCTTAAAACTGGTAATACTTTTACAGAAGCTTCTTCAGCATTCATTAAACCAGCGTCGTGCTTACCAACAACTTGTACAACAGCATAACCTCCAGGAACTGTAAAACGTTTATAATCGCCTACTTTTGTTCCTTCTTCAAAAGCCCAACGCACTATTGGTCTTTGGCTTGATAATCCAGGAATATTTTCATCTAGAATTTTTACTCCGTTAACTGGACGTATAACGTATTCTTTATCTTTAGCTAATGTTTCAAAATCACCATCTTCTAAGGCTATTTCAAATTTAGATACATCCATAAATACATTATCAATAGTCTTTTCTGAAGGCTCAATTTCTCTGGCAATAGTTCCTAACTTAAGTACTTTTTGCTCGTTTTTATGTCCTTCTACCTCGATAATATGGAAACCAAATGGTGATTTTACAACGCCTAATTCACCTTTGTCATTTTCAAAAACAAAGTCTCTAAACGCTGGCACCATGGTATTGTAGCTAAAGTACTCGTATCTACCTCCTTTTTCCACACTTCCTTGATCTGAAGAAAATTCAGTTACAAAAGTTTCAAATTTAGATAAATCGTTTTTCAACTCGTTTAATAGGCTGTCTGCTGTGGCTTTCGCTTGAGTTTCTGTTTGTGTTATTTCTGGTCCAGCACTAGATGCGCCTACAAAAGGAATTAAAATATGTCTTGCTTGTGCAGAATCTGGTAAGTTTTTAGTTTCAATTACTTTTGTTAATTTGAAATAACCAGCGTCTTTATAAGGTCCGTAAACATCACCTACGTTTAAGTTATAAACGCTATCGGCAATTGTTTTAGAAATTTCTGATTTAAACTGAAAACGATCTTGAAATTTAATATCAGAGTGTCTGTTAATGTAAGATTTGTTGTTAGTTACATGTGCAAAGCCTTTAATGGTATCGTTGCTTTTTGTTACTTCGTTGTATTCTACGCTATCATTTAAAAGGTTTGCAAGGTCTTTTTTAATGTTATTTTCATCTTCTAAAGATGCTTTTTCTTCAAATTTTACGTAACGTACATCTCTTGTTTCTTCAACCTCAAACTCTTTTTTATGATCTTGTACGTAAGCTTTAATTTCAGATTTTGATACGGCTACTGTACTGTCTGGAATAGCGCTGTAAGGTACTTGTACAAATTTAATATCCACTTTATCGTTTTGAAGTTTGTACTCTAATTCTCCTTCGGCAACAGTTCCCATCATTCCAGCTTTTACCATATTGAAGTAATCTTGCTGTAACGAGTTTGTTGCTATGCTGTTTTCGTAATCTACCCATTGTTGGTAAGCTACATCTGAAGTGGCTTTTAAATTGGCAATATATTCGTTCATTTTAGCCTCATCAAAAAGTCCTGCGGCATTTTGAAAGTTTGGATTGTTTGCTAAACTTGTTCTTAGCAAGTCTTTCATTTCATCTGTCTCAATGCTTAATCCTAACTCTTCAAACTGAGTTTGTAAAACGGCTTGTCTTAGCTCTTGGTTCCACACTCTATTCATTGCCTGTGTAGTTGTACCGTTTCCACCCATTTGTCTTTGGGCTGCTTCTACCTTTTGCATAAAGCTTTCTCTAGTAATATCTTTACCGTTTATGGTAGCTACAACGTTTTGGGATTTGTTCATTAAGGCATCGCTATTTCTAAACAAATCTGCTAACACAAATGAGAATAATGCTAATGCTATGATAATGATTAAAAATAGTCCGCGTTTTCTAATGTTATTTAAAACTGCCATTCTTTTCTTTGTTGAATTAAAATTATCGTGCGCGAAAATACCATTTTCTATTTAATAATAAAAGTAGAAAATCTCTTTAATTATTAAGGGGTTAGTATTTTAGTCTTCTTGTAAAACTTTGAGTTCGACTAAGTCTATTTTGGTATTAGACACTTCTAAAATAGTAAATTGAAATGGTTCTATAAGAACTATGTCGTTTTGTTTAGGAATTTCTTCTGTATGATCTACAATTAATCCGCCTAAGGTTTCGTAGTTTTCGCCTTCGGGAAGTTCTAACTTATAGGTTTCGTTAATATAATCGACTTCTAATCGTGCCGAAAACTTGTACGCATTGCCAACAACTTCTTCTATTAATGCTACGGTATCGTGTTCGTCTTCAATTTCACCAAAAAGTTCTTCTACAATATCTTCCACCGTCATAACCCCTGAAGTTCCGCCGTATTCATCTAAAACAACAGCCATACTTTTGCGCTTTTTTATAAGCACATTTAAAATGTCTTTTACCAGCATGGTCTCTGGAACAAACTCAACTGGCAAAATTATAGACTTAATTGTTTTAGGTTTTTTAAACAACTCGAACGAATGAATGTACCCTAAAATATCGTCTACATTTTCTTTAAAAACGAGTATTTTAGAAAAGCCTGTTTCGGTAAAAAGAGCGTTAAGTTGTTTAGGCGTTTCGTTTACATCTACCGCAACAATTTCGGTTCTTGGCACCATAACTTCGCGTGCTTTTACATCGGAAAACTCTAACGCATTTTGAAAAATCTGTATTTCGTTATCGACTTCATCATGCTCTTCTACCGATTCCATTTGCTCGCTTATATAATGGCCTAATTCTACTTTTGAAAAGGCTAATTGTACTTGGTCGCCTTCGGTTTTAAAAACGTGTTTTAAAATAAAATCTGAAATCCAAATAACAAATTGCGACACGAGTGAGAATAGCACGTAAAATACATACGCAGGTAAGGCCAATGCTTTTAATAAGGTATTGGCATAGATTTGAAAAAATACCTTTGGTAAAAACTCGGCTGTAATTAAAATAACTAAAGTTGATATTATGGTTTGCGAGAGTAAACTTAACTCATCAAACAAATAGTTTACAACAGCATAATTTGATGGAAGTAACGATTCTTGAAACCAGCTTACCAACAAATCGCCCATAAAAAACCCATAAACCACCAATGCTATATTATTACCAATAAGCATGGTTGTAATAAACTTTGAAGGTTTAGCAGTTAATTTAGATAAGACTTTAGCGAGAACCCCAGACTGTTTTTTCTCAATTTCAATATGAATCTTGTTCGAAGACACATAGGCGATTTCCATACCTGAAAAAAACGCCGATAAAATTAAAGAAATGATTATAATTACAACTTCGGTTCCCATAGAGTGAATTACTCCTTATCCTCGAATCTTTTATTAAATTTTCTTCTGAAGAAAAACATAAAAACAGCCGTAGCAGCCAATAATAAAGACATGTAAGCAATACTACCATCGGTCATATATTTATTTACAGCATCGTAAAGAAATACAACTGCAAAAAACAAATATGCGTATTGAAAAAACTTGAACAGTTTGGTTTTCATATATAAGGACATTTAATACAGCAAAGATAGCGAATTATTCATCAAGTGTGATGATGCCATCTATTTCTAAAACCTGCGCTTGTTTAAATTTTACATCGGAATCGAATCCTGTGCCATTAATACGGTCTCTACCTGTTTTAAAGGTTACAGCTTGATTGGTAAACAACCATTCTTTATTCTGGTCGTAATATAATTGGTCTGCATACAAGGTGTCGTTTGTTGCTGATGCTAAAACAACGTTTCCTTGCATATCTACTAGTCCTGTTTTATCGTAAACTATAGCATAATCTGAAATAACAGTACTTTTTTGATTTTGTTCATCAAAAAGATACAAGGTAATTCCTTCTGGAAATTCATTATACGCAAACTCTCTGTTGGTAAAATCTAGCATTTTAGGGCTCCTTAAATTTGCTGTTACTCTACCAGAGTCGGTATATTTAAGATTAATATTTTCGGCGATACCAATAGGCTCGTTTTCCGAAACACCTATTTTTTTAACCTCTTCGAAGTTGTTTTTGCATGAAAAAAACATGGTCACAGCAAATGCTGTGACCATAAGTTTTGTAATATGTTTAAAGTGTAAACGCATTATATTTGTGGTACTGTAACACTAGCTCCAATCCAGCAACCAATTCTAATAGTTTCACCTGCGTTACCTTTACTAAAGATATCCGATTTTTGAGGTGCTTTTGCTCTATAGTTTGCTGCTGTTTGAGCTGCAGAACTTTTTAATGTTGGATCTACACGTCCTGCTTTTTCTGCTTCTAATGCTGCTAACCAAAATACAGCTCTTTTATTAAAGCTTGAATCGCCACAGCTATTAGCGCTACTTGCATACATTCCAGCAATTGATAAATGCGGTCTTCCGTTTGAAGGGTTTAATTTTAGTGCTTCTCTAAAATAGTTTCTTGCTTTAGAGTAACTTCCTTTACTTTTTAGCTTTATCGCAATTTTATTGTAAAGTTTTGCCTTTTTAAAGCCGTCTGTTTCTAGGCTTAATGCTTGCTCGTAATATTTAAGTGCTTCAGAAGACTGACCAGCTTTATCTTTAAGAATACCTACGTAAAATGCTGTATTAGCATCTGGCTCGATACTGTTTTTTTGTTCAACAACTTTTACAAATAATGCATCGTCTGTACAACCTTTTTGGTACATCATACTCATGGCTCTTTGTAACCAAACGGCATCGTTCTTGTTAGCATCAAAGTCTTTAGTATAAAGTGGAATTAAGTTTTCACAATCGGCTCTTTCACCTAATTTTCTATTAATAGCGTCTAAAATTTTATCATAATTTAAAAGGTAACTCTCATAATATCTTTTATAAGACTTGTCTCTTGATGTTAACGCTGTTCCTGCATCTTCTTTTTCGATAAGCTTGTTTAACTTCTCTGAGTAGTTACTTACTTCGCTTTCTACTTTTTCTACAACATCATCATATTTGTTAAACAATTCTGCTGGTTGCTTCTTTCCTGCATCGTATAAATCTACCATTAAAGAGAAATATGTGTATAACGATTTTGGGTTTGTAAACGTTTTAGGATCTGCTTTATAAGCCGCATCAAAACATTCATAAAGTTCCTCATCGGTTTTACTTAAATCTTTTCTGTAATCATACATTAACTGGCATGCTTTCGCGCCATACTCTCCTTTAGGTGTTTTACTAGCAAAATACGTTGCTCTTTGTTCCCAAAGTTTTAATAAGTCGTTAATAAAAGCTACTTGCTCTGCACCCGTAGTGTTTTCTATTTTATAATCAAGAATATCTTCACCGTATTTGTAAATCCCTCTGTGATATTTAGGGTTTCTTTCTCTTAGTTCCATAAACGGTTTATATGCAGCGTCGTAATTTTTCGCTTTGGTATATTCCGTCATGATGGAAAGTGTGTTTAGGTCTTCATTTTGAGCTTTGGTAACTCCTAGTCCTAAAAACAAAACGGTAATTAATAATGTAATCTTCGTCTTCATAATTCGTAATTTATTGTAAGCTTAATTATATTTTCTTTTAACAAACCATCTATCGTTTAAAGAGAGGCTCAAGTTAATATTAACAAAGTTTTCTTGTATTAGGTTATTGTTAATTGTTCCTTTTTCTCCTACTTCGATACCTAGATTGGCATTTGAGAATGCGTTCCCAACTGGTAAACCTAATCCAAAAGATATGCCAAACTCGTTTATATCTTCATTATTTATACTTAACCCGGTATTCCCAAACCTCACACCAGCCCTATAAACCACACGTTTTAAGTAGCTTGAGAATGAATTATACTCAGGAATAAAAAATCCTCCTAAAGAAAAATTTGAGGCATTTTTATAATTAGTTGCTACTGCAGATTGACTAGCATTATACAATTCGTTTGAAAAGTCGCTTGTTTTTTGAAATGTATATTCGGCGCCCACAAACCATTTTCTTGGTTGTCCAATCCCTGCTCCAACCGATAGTTTAGCTGGCATAACTAACTCGGTTTCTTTTAATCCGTTAGCATCTAAATTAGCTTCAATTGTATTAACAATAAACTCTTGTTGCAGACTTGTATTGTACGCTATAGTATTAAAGTAACGTTGATTACGTGAATTTAATTTTGTTTTTGGCGTATAAGTTGCCGCAGAGGTTAACTCTAATTTATCGGTAATTTTACGTTTGTAAATTACTCCTAGATTGATATTAAAACCACTTAAATCAGATCGATTATCTTCTCGAGTTTGATATCTTGTTAATTCATCATCGGAATTATAAGAAAAGGCTAACGTTTTATTTTGAATATTTCCAAAATTGTAATTTACATCAATACCTGCACTTAAATTATCGGTAATTTGATATCCTAAAGACAAAAATGCTTTATTAACGCCACCTTCTCCTCTAAATCTTGTTTCAATACCATTGGCTCCATAAGTTTCTAGCTTATAACCAACCGATGTGTAAGGCAACAATCCGAAACCAAATCCAAACTTATTCATAGGTATGGAAAGTGCTATATAATCGAATGTTGAACTATTATACCTATCTTCTCCAGAGTTACTTTTTAGTTTAGCCGTAGAGTGACTTCCTCCAACAGTAAATTTTACTGGCCTTGATTTATTACCATAAATCTCAAGGTTTTTACCCGCATAAGATGCAGGGTTTCGTAAATTTACA